>CAXAWD010000033.1:0-15224 GCA_963972325.1 uncultured Acidimicrobiaceae bacterium | reverse complement strand
GAGCGCTCGAGCTGCTCTTCCTCCACCCGGCTGCCGAACGCACCTCCCGTGCACTCGACGCCGCCATCGACACCGCGATCGCCGAGTACCGCACCGACCCCGAGTTCACGCTGCTCGAGCTCACGCCCGAACAGACCGACCGGTTCGACGACGAGTGTCGATCGCTCGCCGCCAACTACCTCGAGATGGAAGACCCCACGCAGGTCCGCGAGATCGGCCTCGAACTCCGGCTCGAAGCCGCGGTCGGCGACCTCACGCTGCGCGGCATCATCGACCGACTCGAGCTCGACGCCGACGGCGAACTCGTCGTGACCGACTACAAGACCGGGCGCGCCCCGAGCCCCAACTGGGAGCGCAAGAGCCTCTCCGGGCTCAACTTCTATTCGTTCCTGTGCGAGACGCTGTTCGGCAAGCGGCCGGCCGCGATCCGGCTGATGTACCTGAGCTCCAAGGAAACGATCACCGCCACACCCTCCGAGCAGTCCACGAAGTTCCTGACCACGCGCACCACGGCCGTGTGGAAGGCGGTCGCCACCGCCTGCGAACGCGACGACTTCCGTGCGCGTCAGGGCCCGCTCTGCAACTACTGCTCGTACCAGCAGTGGTGTCCCGAGTTCGGCGGCAAGCCCGAGCTCGCCGCCACCGAGGCACCGGTCGTGCTGGGTCGGCCGGCTCGGGCGTGAACCAACCCGACCCGCCGATCGGCCATCCTCCCGGCCAGGGCCGTTTCGGCCCCGCCGTCGATCGGTTCGACCAGGCCGCCGATCTGTACCTCGAACGGCTTCGTGGGCATCCCGTCCTCGACGCGGTGATGACCGGTGCCACCCACGCTGGCGAGTTCAGCGCCATCTGGCACGTGTCGAGCCTCGCCCGCGGGGTCGTCACCGGGCGCCGCGATCACATGGTTGCGCTCGCGATCGGGCTGGGCGCCGAGAGCCTGATCGTCAACCAGGGTCTCAAGCGCATCTTCCGGCGGCCTCGACCCACCACCGACGGCGACGACCGGTTCGACATCCGGGCGCCGTTGACCTCGTCGTTTCCGAGCGGCCACGCTTCGGCGGCGGCATTCGCGGCCACCACGCTGATCGGATGGGACGGGCGCCGCTCCGCACCACTGTGGGGCACGATGGCCGCCGTCGTCGCCACGAGCCGCCCGTACGTACGCATCCACCACGCGTCCGACGTGATCGCCGGTGCCGCGGTCGGTGTGGCGATGGGCCTCGTCGCCCGACGGGTATTCCGGCGAGCCGGACTCGGCTGACCCCGTCGCGCGCCAGCGACCGTCACGTAGTCTGCGCTCATGAGCGAGATGCGTTTCGACCGCACCATGAGCGATGCCGAAGGGCTGATGTGGCGCCTCGAGAAGGATCCGCACCTGTCGTCGACGTTCGCCACGGTCACGCTGCTCGACCGAGCACCCGATTTCGACTCGTTCCGACGCCGCATGGAACGCGCCGCGATCACCATCCCGCGGCTGCGTCAGCGGGTGATGCCGGCACCCGCCAACCTGTCGCCTCCGGTGTGGGTCGACGACCCCGATTTCGACATCGACCTGCACGTGCGGCGGATCGCCTGCCCCAAGCCCGGGTCGCTCCGCCAGGTGCTCGACCTCGCCTCGCTGATGGTCGCCGACCCGTTCGACCGAACCCGACCCCTGTGGCAGTTCGTGGTGATCGAGGGCATGCGCGGCGGCAAGGCGGCCGTGGTCCAGAAGATGCACCACACGATCACCGACGGCGAGCGCGGCGTCGAACTCTCGATGCAATACCTCGACTTCGAACGCGACGCTCCCGAACCACCGGTGGTCGAGGCCGAACCGGCCGAGCCCGAGGACGCCCCAGACCCCATCGGCAACGAGGCGCTGAAGGGGCTCGTCGCCGCCGGGTTGCGGCTCCCGCTCGGCGTCGCCAAGCAGGTGCGCGAACTGCTCGCCGACCCGACGGGGCTCCCCGACGCATCGAGCGCGGCCGCGAAGACGTTCTCGGGGATCGTGTCACAGTTGTCCGAGACCGACGCCGCCCGCTCCCCGCTGTGGACCACACGCTCGCTGCACCGCCGGGTCGAAACCGCACGAGCACCGTTCCGCGCAACGAAAGACGCCGCCAAACGGCTCGGCGGCACACTCAACACGGCGTTCCTCACCGCCGCCGCCGACGCCGCGTCGGCCTACCACATCCAAATGGGCATGCCGACCGAGTCGCTTCGGGCCTCGATGGCGATCTCCACCCGAACCGAGGAGTCCGGCGCCAACGCGTTCTCGCTCGCACGCCTCCTCGTGCCCACGGGCGACATGCCGATCGGAGAACGGTTCACGGCGATCCACGAGGCCACCGGGGTCGCACGCGAGGCGAGCAAGACGGCCGGCCTCGACACGATCGCCATGGTCAGCACCGCGCTGCCGACGTCGGTGATCACCCGGCTCGCTCGTCAGCAGGGCCAGACGGTCGACTTCGCCACGTCGAACGTGAAGGGCTCCCCCGTGCCGGTGTACATCAGCGGCGCGCAGCTGCTCGAGATCTACCCGATCGGGCCCTTGGGCGGTGTGGCGTTCAACCTGACGCTGATGTCGTACCTCGGCAGTCTCGACATGGCACTGAACATCGACACGGCGGCCGTCACCGAACCCGAGCTCCTGACAGCGTGCCTCGAGCGGTCGTTCGAACGGTTGACGAAGGCCTGACGCCTCCGGTGCAGCGGCCGGTGTGGCGGTCGCTCAGTGTGCCGACGTCAGCAGCATGCGGACGTCGAGGAGCAGGTCGGCGACCTCGCCGGACGACACCAGCTCGCGCTGCATCATCTGGGCGAGTGCTCCGTCGATCACCGTGACGGCCTCCGTGAGCACAGCAGCTCGTGCGACAGCAGCTTCGTCGGTGTCGACGGTCGACGTTTCGGAGATCTCCTGATCGGTCATTGCACATCACGGTACCTCCGTTTGGACCGGGACGCGCGCACCTACGATGTGGCGGTGACTCCTCGGGGCGGCGATGTCTGAACGAACGCTGAACGCCGTCGGCCTCCGGCTGGGCGAACAGATCCGTTTCCGACGCAACGACGGCGGTCGCTGGCTGATCGGCAAGGTCGCCAGGGTCGAACCCGACGGCAGCATCACACTGCACGATCCCGACGGCGCGGCCCGGTCGCTGCGCCCCGAGCGTGTGCAGGTGCGACGGCCGGGTAGCCGCGGTCGGCTGGTGTGGAAGACGGTCAGCGACGTCGCGGTCACGTGGGAGCAACTCGACCTGTTCGGGCCGTGAGCACGCGTCGGCACCTGTTCAGCGGCCGCCCGCGCAGTTGACGAACGTGCCGGTGACGTAGCTCGCTGCGTCGGACGCGAGCCACAGGATCGCCTCGGCGACTTCGCCCGCCGACCCACCACGTCGCATCGGCACGTCGCCGGCGAGACGCTCGACCCGATCGGGCATGCCCGACGAGGCGTGGATCTCCGTCTCGATGAGACCGGGCCGCACGCCGTTGACCCGGATGCCCTCCATCGCAACCTCTTTGGCGAGCCCGATCGTCATCGTGTCCATCGCTCCCTTGGTCGCGGCGTAGTCGATGAACTCGTCGGGGCTGCCGAGGTAGGAGGCGGCCGACGACACGTTGACGATCGCTCCCCCGACGCCGCCATGACGTGTCGACATCCGCCGTACGGCCTCCCGGGCGCCCACGAGTGCCCCGACGACGTTGACGGCGACGACCTCGCGCAGCCGTTCGATGTCCATGCCGTCGAGCCGCGACATCTGATGCAGGATGCCGGCGTTGTTGACGAAGACCTTCGGGACGCCGAGGCGTTCGGTGGTTTCGTCGAAGAACGCGACGACCTCCGACTCGATCGCCACGTCGCATCGGGTCGCAAGAGCGGCCGCACCCGCGGCTCGACACGCCTCGACGATCGCCGTCGCGGCGTCGAAGTCGGATCGGTAGCCGATCGCGACGTCGTAGCCGCGAGCGGCGGCCATGAGGGCTGTCGCGGCGCCGATCCCGCGGCTGCCTCCGGTGATGAGCATGACCGGTCGGTTCATTCCCCGAGTGTGCCACCACCGGTACGGTGGTCCCGTGCCAACAGCCAAGAACGAAGCAACGTCAGCCCACGCCGAGATCGCCCGTGACCTCATCCACCTCCGGTCCGCCGTCGGCGCTCCCACGTTGTCGCCCGACGGCGAGCACGTGGCGGCCGTCGTCGCCACGGTCGACCTCGACGAGAACACGACCCGCACGAGCATCTGGCTCGACGGCGTACCGCTCACGGCAGGCCCGACCGACTCGCAGCCGGTCTGGTCGCCCGACGGTCGCCACCTCGCGTTCGTCGGCCGCCGCGGCGACGACAAGAAGAAGACGACGCTCCATGTGCTGCCGGTCGATGCTCCCGGCGAGCTCCGTACGGTGTGCGCGATGGCCGACGGCATCGGCGACGTCGCCTGGTCGCCCGACGGGCAACGCCTCGCGTTCACGAGTCGTACCCGCGACGAGCGGTACGACGCAAAGGACGTGTCGTGGCAGTCGCCGCGCAAGATCGAGCGGTTCCTGTCCCGCCTCAATGGTGAGAACTGGATCTTCGACCGTCCGCAGCACGTCTACGTGGCGTCGGCCGACGGCACCGATACGCCGCACAACCTGACCCCCGGCGAGTTCGAGTTCGGGGGTGTCGCCTGGACCCCCGACTCGCAGGCCATCGTCACCACCGGGCGCGCCCACGAATCCTGGGACGACGACCTGGCCGAAGACGTCTACCTCGTGCCGCTCGAAGGCGACCGGCGGGCACTCACCCACCACACCGGGATGTTCGCGGCGCCGTCGGTGTCACCCGACGGCCGCTGGGTGGCGTGCATCGGCATCGACAACCCGCTGGAATACCCGCAGAACATGAAGATCGGGCTCGTCCCGCTCGACGGGGGCGATCACCGTTGGATCAGCACCGGTCTCGACCGCACGTTCTTCGCCATGACCTGCCCGCAGGCACCGGTGTGGGAGAACGACGACACCCTGCTCGCCGCGGCCGAAGACCGGGGCGACACCCACCTCTACCGACTGGGCGTCGACGGCCGCTCCCCCGAGCGCGTCATCGACGGTGCACTGTCGGTACAGGGCTTCGACACCAGCGCCGGCGTCCTCGCCACGACTCGTTCGACGGTGCACCACGGCGCCGAACTGTGGCTGACCGCCGATGGTGACGATCGCCGCATCACCCATGTCACCGAGGAGTACCCGGGCTGGGAGAAGTTCACGGTGCCGTGCGCCGACGGGAGCGACGAGATCGACGCCTGGATCATGCGCCCGGCCGACTTCGACGAGAACTCGACGTATCCCGTGCTCCTCAACGTCCACGGAGGTCCGTTCACCCAGTACGGCGAGTACTTCTTCGACGAGGCACAGATGCAGGCAGCAGCGGGCTTCGTCGTACTGATGAGCAACCCGCGCGGCGGTAGCGGGCGACACACCGCGTGGGGCCAGGCGATCATGGGCCCGCAGCATCCCACCGCACCGGGCACCGGATGGGGCTCGGTCGACGTCGACGACGTGATGACCGTGCTCGACGCCACGCTCGACCGCTACTCGTTCTGCGACCGTGACCGGGTCGGCATGCTCGGCGGCAGCTACGGCGGCTACATGGCCACGATGCTGGCAGCTCGTTTCGGTGAACGCTTCCGCGGGATCTGCTCCGAGCGCTCGGTCAACAACATGCTCACCGAGGAGTGGTCGTCCGACGTGGCCACCTTCTTTCGCTCGGAGCACGGCCCGAACGTCGTCGAGGCCCCCGACGAATACCTCCGCATGTCGCCGATCACACTGGCCAAGGACATCCACGTCCCGATGCTCATCATCCATTCGGAAGAGGACTATCGCTGCCCGATCAACCAGGCCGAGGAGTTGTGGGTGACGCTGCGGCTGCTCAAGCGTGACGTGACCTTCTACCGATTCCCGGGCGAGAACCACGAACTGTCCCGCGCCGGGTCGCCGGTGCATCGCCGGATGCGAGCCGAGATCATCCTCGACTGGTTCACCGAACGCCTCGCCGCCGCCTGACCCACGCCCCCCCGTCGGCTGCCGACGGGCGTCTGGCACACTGGGTGCTGCATGCGAGCCGGCCCCTCCCTCGTCGCCCGAGCGGTGATCGCTGCGCTGGCCGCAGCCGTGGTCGGTGCGGCGCTGACGCCGGCACGCGACGCCGACGCCGAGCGGCCGACGCCGATCGATGTCGGCACCGACTGGCCGGTCGACGTCCGCCCGGTGACGTCGCCGGCGACGGCTCGGTTCGAACGGTTCGGCCCGACCACCGGTGAACACGTCGACATCCTCGGGGCCGGGCCATGGCACGACGCCGGCGTCGACGGCACCGACATCACCATCGGCGTGATCGACTTCTTCGACGTGACGCGCTACTGGAACGTCGCCGAGCACGGCCCGAAGCCGGTCGCCGGCGTGACCGCAGTGTGCTTCGAGGCCGGCACCGACTGCACCTCCGAGTTCTTCGACGGCGTCGACATCGGCGGGGAAGACCACGGCGTCGCCGTCGTGGAGACGATTCGCGATGTGGCACCCGGCGCGCGGGTACTGATCGGTCAGGCACTCACCATCGAGGACTACCGACGGCTCGTGGACTGGTTCGTCGAGCACGACGTCGACATCATCAGTAGGTCGCTCGGCAACCGCTACGACGGGCCGGGCGACGGCCGCGGGCTGCTCGACGACGTGGTCGACGACGCCGTCGAGCGCGGCGTGCTGTGGGTCAACTCGGCGGGCAACAACGGCCGCGGCAAGTACTACCGCCATCCGGTCAGGCTGGTCGGCGACCGGGTCGCGTTCGGGCCCGTCGGCACCGACACGTTCCTGCGCTTCACCGGCTGTGTCTCCCTCGGCGGCATCCGGTGGGCGAACGATTGGGACGTTCCGCCTGCCGAACGAACCGACTACGACGCCTACCTCTGGGAGTCGCCGACGGGCAGCCCGGCGAGCGGGTCGATCGTCGACTCGTCCAGGAACCGCCAACAGTTCGGCGACCCGCCGATCGAGAACTTCCGCAGCAGCCGATGCCCGTCGCCCGGCAACTCGCTCTACCTCGAGCTCCGTTGGGGTGGCGGCTCGATCGACGGCGACGTGCTGGAGATCCTCGATTACGGGGCCGGGATCGCGGCGTACACGTCGGTCGACGGTTCCGCCGCTGTCTCCGTGGTCGATTCCGCCAACCCCGGCGTGATCGCCGTGGGAGCGATCGATCCGGCGGCCGGAGGCACGATCTCGCAGTACAGCTCGCGCGGCCCGTCCAACGACGGTCGACCCATCCCCGATCTCGCGGCTCCGGCCAACATCGCCAACACGGTGCAGGGACGGTTCGTCGGCACGAGCGCTGCGGCGGCGACGGTCGCCGGGGCGGCGGCGTTGCTGCTCGATGCGGGCCTCTCGGCCGCCCCGGTACCCACCGCCGACCTGCTCCGACATCTGACCATCGATCGTGGGGCACCGGGCCCCGACTCCGTCTACGGCTACGGCGAGTTCCGGTTGCCGGCGCCGCCCGTCGACGTCGACACGAGCCCCTCTCGGTTCGTGAGCCCCGACGCCCCCACACGATTGCTCGACACGCGGGCCGACACCGCAGTCGGCCCGAGCGAACTGATCGGGCGAATCACACGCGGCGACATCCTCACGCTGCCCGTCACCGGCGTCGGCGACGTGCCGGCGTCAGGGGTGACGGCGGTGGCGATCAACCTCGTGTCGGTCGACGCCGACCGTCCCAGCTACCTGCAGGCGATCCCGACCGACGCCGCCGAACTGGGCGGGTCCTCGACGGTCAACATCGACGCGCCGGGCCAGGCGCGAGCGAACTTCGCGATCGTGCCGGTGGGCGCCGACGGATCGATCTCGATCTACTCGATCGCCGACGGTCACGTCGTCGTCGATCTGCTCGGCTGGTTCGAGGCTGCGCCCGCCGAGGTGGCGGCGGGGCGCTTCGTCGAGCTCGACACCGCGCTGCGTCTGCTCGACACCCGCAGTGGTTCCGCGGTCACCCCGCTCGCGTCCGGTGAGGTTCGGTCGGTCCCGTTGCCATCCGGCGTCGACCCGGCCGACATCGGTGCCCTCGTCGTCACCGTGACCGCTGCCTCCCCCACCTCGCCGGGCTGGATCCAGGCGTTCCCGACGGGGCGGCCCGACGCGATCGCCACGACGTCCACGGTCAACACCGGCGTCGGCGGAGCGGTGGCCAACACCGCGATCGTTCCCGTCGACGGCGGCGGCATCTCGGTCGCCGGGTACTTCACCGACAACGGTTCGTCCGACGTCGTCGTCGACGCGATCGGATACATCACCTCCGAGACGGCGACACCCGGCACCGGCGGTCGGTACGTGCCCGTCACCCCGGGGCGCGCCTACGACTCGCGCGACACCGGCGATCGGCTGACCGACGGCGCCGCGATCGTGGTGGACGCATCGGACGCCCCCGACGTCTCGGTGCCACCGTCGGCGACCGGCGTGGTCTGGAACGCCACGATCGTCGCCGCCGACCGACCGGGTTTCGCTCGGGCATGGTCCTCGATCGGATCCGAGCCGGCGACGTCGTCGCTGAACTGGTCTCGGCGCGGCGAGTACCGGGCCGGTGCCGTGATCAGTGCGGTGAGCGACGGTCGGGCGCGATTCCGGGTCGATGACGGCGATGCCGATCGGGCCTCGCCCGTCGGCGACCTGATCGTCGACGTGTCGGGCTACTTCGACTGATCGGTCACTCGGCCAGCCAGGCGTCGATCAGCTTCCGGGCAATCGAGATGCCGGGTGGGATCATCGGCAGGTCGTCGCGGCGGTACCAACCCGCGTCCATGATCTCGGCGGGGTCGCACTCGATCTCGCCCGACTCGTAGTCGGCCCTGAACCCGACCATGAGGCTGTTCGGGAACGGCCACGGCTGGCTGCCGAAGTAGCGCGGGTTGGCCACCTGGAGCCCGACCTCCTCTTCGACCTCACGGTGGACCGCCGCTTCGAGCGACTCGCCCGGCTCGACGAAGCCGGCCAGACACGAGTACATCGGAATGGTCCACTGGACGCCGCGGGCGAGCAACGCCTCCTGATCGGGCCCCGCCGGCCCGCGTGTCACCAGCGTGATCATCGCCGGCGACAGCCGCGGGAACGCCACCAGCGCGCACGCCGGGCACTGCATCGACCGTTCGTTGGCCGACAGCACGGTCGGCGTGCCGCAGCGACCGCAGAATCGGTGCGTCCGGGCCCACTCGACGATCTGGACGGCGCGACCGGCCGCGAGCCAATGCGGCTCGGGCGCTCGGCCGTGGAACGCCCGGAGGTCGAGGGCAGCGCCGTAGCTCGGATCCTCGTCGTCGTCGGGGACGTCGACCGCCCACCACGCCTGCCCGTCGACGAGCCCGACGAAGTGGGCCGACCAGTGCTCGGCCGCCGGGCGGTCGTCGACGAACACGGCCGCGCCGATCACGTGGACGTACCGGTGCTCCCCCGCATGGTCGTCTGGGGGAACGTTCAGCGGACGAAACGACATGCCCCGTACGTAGCACATGCGACCGCCCGACCCCACGAGCGGGCGGACGCGGTTCACGGGTCCCGGACGGTTCAAGAGTTGATCAACGTCGCCCGATAGGACAGGGTGAGCCGCGTGTTCGATTCGCAACTGGAAGAAGCGTGAGCTTCAGTCCCGACGCCCGCTCCACGCTCCCACGGTCCGACCTGGCACGACGGTTGTCGGGCCCGTTCCTCGCATCCCTGAACCGGACCACGCCGACCGCGGTCGCCGTGACGGGCCTCGCGCTCGGCGCCGCGTGGGCGGTGAACGTGTTGGCCGGTGGCGCGAATCAGATGCCGCCACACGGCTTCTATCTGGCGATCCTGTTCGCTGCCGTTCGGTTCGGCGGGCGCGGTGCCGTCTACTCCGGTGTCGCAGCCACGGTTCTCGCCGGGCCCTTGCTCCCGGCCGACGTCGCGACGTCGGAGTCCCAGGCTCCGAGTGAATGGGTCATACGGGGCGTCTTCTTCGTGATGATCGGCCTGTGCGTCGCCGGGCTCGTCCAGGCTGCAGTGGTCCGAGAGCGTCGCGTGCTGAACCGCGCACGTGTCCGCTCCGAGCTCGCGACGGCTCTGGCCGCCGAACAGTTCCGGCTCCGCTACCAGCCGGTGGTGTCCATCGACGGCGGCCACATCGTCGGCGTCGAAGCACTGATCAGATGGGAACATCCCACCCGAGGTCTGCTCGCCCCCGACGCGTTCATCGAGTTCGCCGAGGAGACCGGCCAGATCATCGAGATCGGGCGCTGGGTGCTCACCGAGGCGTGCCGCCAGGCCGCAGTGTGGCGGAGCCGGTTCCTCGAGGGCGTGGACGACTTCGGGGTGGCGATCAACATCTCGGCGCCGGAGCTCGCCGAACCGTCACTCGTCGACGCGATCCGAGATGTGTTGGCGACCACCGGACTCCCGCCCCACTGGCTGCACCTCGAGGTCACGGAGACGGCGATCATCACCGACATCGATGCCTCGGAGCGTCACCTCCGGGCGATCAAGGCGCTCGGGGTCAGGCTGGCCGTCGACGACTTCGGGGTCGGGTACGGGTCGATGACCTACCTCAGCCGGTTCCCGATCGACATCGTGAAGATCGACCGGTCGTTCGTCGCTCCGATCGCCGAGCAGAGCGAATCGCGTAATGTGGCCGGCGGCATCGTGCTGCTGTCGCGCAGCCTGGGCATGCAGACCGTTGCCGAAGGGGTCGAGACGGCAGACCAGGCGATTGCGCTCCGGCAGCTCGAATGTGATCACGCCCAAGGCTGGCTCTTCGGTCGGCCGGAGACACCGACCGACATCAGCGCTCGGCTCCGGCAGCAGTACCGGGATCCCGATCCGGCCCGCCCGGCGGACGAGGACCACACGCCGACCCATCGCCGGTCGTAGCGGCGCCGTCAGCCGACGTCGGCGATCGAGGCCTGCAGTGCCGCGATGCCCTCGTCGAGCTCATCGGCGGTCACGTTGAGCATGGGAGCCAGTCGGACGACGTTGCCGTAGAGGCCACCCTTGCCGACCAGCAGGCCGTGCCGACGGCACGCATCGTGGAACTCGCCGGTGCGCGCCTTGTCGGGCTCGACCCCGCCGGGTTCACAGACCTCGAACGCCCACATGAGGCCGCGGCCGCGCATCTCGGCGATCCACGGCGTGGCATCCGCCACCGGCTGCATGGCGGCGGCGAACCGCTCGCCCATCACCTTGGCGTTGCCCTGCAGGTTCTCGTCCTGCACCGTCTTCAGCGTGGCGATGCCGGCCGCGGCGGAGAGTGGATTGCCGCCGAACGTGGAGAACTGGAGCACGTCGATCGTGTCCATGATGTCGGCGCGGGCAACGACGCCGGCCAGGGTGATGCCGTTGCCGACCCCCTTCGCGAACGTGAGCATGTCGGGCACGATGTCGTGGGCCTGGTACCCCCAGAAGTGTTCGCCGGTGCGTCCCCAGCCCGTTTGCACCTCGTCGGAGATGAAGAGGATCCCCCGGTTGGCCAGTTCCTTACCGAACGCGCCGAACAACCCGTCGGGCGGGGCCGCGAAGCCACCGACGCCCTGGATCGGTTCGGCGATCATCGCCGCGACGTCGCCGGACGAGGTCATGTCGAGCACCTGCACGAGGTCGTCGACGCAGGCGGCGGTGAACGCCTCGTCGTCGAGATGACGGAACGGCGAGCGGAGCCGGTAGCCGCCCTGCACGAACTGCACCTGGAGCCCGGAGTGCGACGTGGAGCGCCACGACGAGTGCGAGGTGATCGCCTGCGTGGAGAACACACGGCCGTGGTAGCTGTTGCGGATCGCCAGGATCTGGTTGGACGTGCGGTACGAAGTGGCCAGCAGGAGCGCGGCGTCGTTGGCCTCGCTGCCCGACGGGGTGAAGTAGACGCGGGCGTCGGGAATGCCGGACGCCTCGCAGACCATCTCGGCGAACTCGATCATCGGCTCGCTGAGATAGAGCGTCGATGTGTGGAGCACCTTGGCGGCTTGCGACTGCACCGCGGCCGTGACCGCCGGATGGGCGTGGCCGATCATCGTGGTGAGGACTCCACCGAAGAAGTCGAGGTATTTGGTGCCGTCGAGGTCGTACACGTACGAGCCGGCGCCGTGGTCGATCGCGATCGGATCGGCGTAGTACGGCGACAGGAACGACGGGAGTACTCGGCGGTATCGGTCGGCGAGTTCGGCGCTGTTGGTCACGGTTCGAACGCTAGTGCTCCGGCGCGACCACGTGGGACACCCGAATGTGTCGGCACCGCGCACCAGCGGGGTTGTGTTCTATTGTCCGGACATTTACACTGCTTTGTACGGACATCATCCCTGCCGTTCGGAACCACCCATGACGACACTCCTCCACCGCATCGCCCCGATCACCGCCTGGGCACCCCGCTACGACCGCCGCGACCTGCGCAGCGACATCGTCGCCGGGTTCACCGTGTCGGCACTGCTCGTGCCACAGGGCCTCGCCTACGCCCTGCTCGCCGGCCTCCCACCCCAGGTCGGGCTCTACGCCTCGATCGTGCCCGTCATCGTCTACGCGATCTTCGGGACCTCGCGGCAGTTGGCCGTCGGACCCGTGGCGATCGTGTCGCTGATGACGGCGACGGCGCTCGGCGGGCTGTACGAGCAGGACACCGAGTCGTATCTCGCCGGCGCCGCGGTGCTGGCACTCCTGGTCGGCGCCGTCCATCTGGTGCTGCGGTTCGGGCGGCTCGGATTCGTCACCAATTTCCTGTCGCATTCGGTCCTCGTCGGTTTCACCGCCGCGTCGGCCGTGATCATCGTCGCGTCACAGATCAAGCACGTGCTCGGCATCTCGATCCCGCGCACCGACTCGGTGCTCGAGACGACCATCGAGGTGATCAAGGCCGCCGACGGCACGCACGCCGCCACGCTCGCGCTCGGCACGGGCTGCATCGTCGGCTTCCTCGTGTTGAAGCGCTTCTCACGCAAGGTGCCCGCCGCGCTGATCGTGCTGCTCGCGTCGATCGCGGTGACCAAGGTGTTCGACCTCGAGTCACGCGGCGTGAAGACCGTCGGAGACATCCCGAGCGACCTCCCCGGGTTCTCGATCCCGACGTTCGACGGAGGCGCGCTCGGCACGCTCGCCACGGCCGCTGTCGCGATCACGCTCGTCGGCTTCATGGAGTCGATCGCCGTCGCCAAGGTCTACGCCCGGCGGCATCGCTACGAGATCGAACCGAACCAGGAGTTGTTCGGGCTGGGTATGGCCAACGTCGCATCGGGCGTGTTCGGCGGCTTCCCCGTCACCGGCGGCTTCTCCCGTACCGCTGTCAGCGACTCCGCCGGCACCCGGACCCCGTTGGCGTCGATCATCGCCGCGCTGCTCATCATCCCGACCGTGCTGTTCCTCACACCAGTCTTCGCCAGCCTGCCCAACGCCGCCCTCGGCGCCACGATCATCGTCGCCGTCATCAACCTGGTCGACGTGGCCGAGATGCGGCACATCGCGAAGGTCAAGCGGTCGGACCTGATCGGGCTCGGCATCGCATTCGGCGCCACGCTCGTCTTCGGCATCGAACGCGGCATGCTGATCGCGATCGTCGCCTCGATGCTGGTCGTCTTCGCACGGATGTCCCGGCCACACTCCGCCACCCTCGGCCGGATCCCCGATACCACGAGCTACCGCAACGTCGAGCGCTTCCCTGCCGCGGTCACCGAGGACGGCATCAGCGTGATCCGTATCGACGCCGCTCTGTCGTTCGTCAACGCCCAGCACGTCAAGGATCTCTGCCTCGGCGAGGCGCGCCGCGTCGAACAGCCGCCACGGGCACTGGTCGTCGACTGCTCCGGCATCAACGACATCGACGCCACCGGCGCAGACGCCTTGAACGAGATCATCACCGAACTCGACGCCGGCCCCGTGACCATCCACCTCTGCGATGTGAAGGGCCCGGTCCGCGACGTCCTGCACCGCGCCGGGCTGTGGGCGCGACTCGACGGCCGCATCCACGCCACCGCCGACCAGGCGGTCGAATCGATCCAAGGCCGTTCGGCCGCACCGGTGTCGCTCCACGCGGCCGGTGTGGACGAACGCCACACCATCTCCACCAACACCTCAGGGAGCCACTCATGACCACGACCGACACCCACGTCGCCACCCATGCCGACGCCGACAACGACGCCGTCGTCCACCCCGACGAACTCCGTCGCCTCATCGCTGCCGACCCACAGACCCGCATCCTCGACGTCCGGACCGGCGGCGAGTTCGCCTCCGTCCACATCCCCGGCTCGTTCAACGTGCCGCTCAGCACCTTGTCCGAGCAGGTGCGCGACGTGGCCCGCATCGGGCACCCGGTCGTGCTCGTCTGCCAGTCCGGTGCCAGGGCCACCACCGCCGAAGAGGCGCTGCGCGCCGCCGGCAAGAGCAACCTCCGAGTGCTGCACGGCGGCATCGGTGCCTGGCTCGACAGTGGCGGCGACGTCGTGCGCGGCGACGAGAAGTGGGGTCTGGAGCGCCAGGTGCGCGCCGTCGCCGGCGGGATCACGCTCGCATCGATCGTGGCCAGCGTCGTCTACCCGAAGCTCCGGTTCCTGGCCGGCGGCATCGGATTCGGCCTGTTCTTCTCGGCCGCGACCAACACGTGCGCCATGGGCAACCTGCTCGCGAAGCTCCCCTACAACCGGGGACCGAAGTGTGACCTCGACTGCGTCTTGAGCGATATCGCGGCCGATCCACGAAAGAACGCTTGATCCGCAATGTCCGTACATCTAGAGTCAACACCGGAACGAAAGGAGCGGGGGCTCATGAAGTTCAACCAGTACTACCTCGAGTGCCTGTCGCACGCGTCGTACCTCATCGGAGACGAGACCACAGGACGGGCGGTCGTCGTCGATCCGCAGCGTGACGTCGCCGAGTACATCGCCGACGCCGCCGACGCTGGGCTCACGATCGAGCTCGTCATCGAGACGCACTTCCACGCCGACTTCCTGTCGGGTCACCTCGAACTCGCCGAGGCGACCGGCGCCAAGATCGTCTACTCGTCGGTCGCGGAGACCGAGTTCGAGTCGACGGGCGTCACCGACGGCGAGCGGTACTCGCTCGGCGACGTGCAGCTCGAGTTCCGTCACACGCCGGGCCACACGCCCGAGTCGATGAGCATCGTCGTGTTCGAACACGCCGACGACGACACGCCATACGCCGTCCTCACCGGCGACACCCTGTTCATCGGCGATGTCGGCCGGCCCGACCTGCTCTCCTCGATCGGGTTC
>CAXAWD010000032.1:0-15246 GCA_963972325.1 uncultured Acidimicrobiaceae bacterium | reverse complement strand
GCCGAAACCGCACGCGGTTGCCAGCGGAGTGCTGCGCGAGCGTTGCGACGTCGTCGGGGTGCACGACGCCGATCACCGGGTAGCCGCCGGTCGTCGGGTGGTCGGCGAGCATCACCACCGGTTCCCCGCCCGGTGGCACCTGGATCGCGCCGCGTACCAACCCTTCGCTCGGCAGCTCCCCGTCGACGACACGATCGAAGGTGCCACCGGCGAGACGGATCCCGATCCGGCTCGTCGTCGTGACCGTCCACGCGGTGGCGGCGAGCGCATGCCACGACGCGTCCGAGAACCAGTGACGTCGCGGCCCTGGCAGCACTCGGACGACCGACGCGAGTTCGGGCAGCGGGGCGTGATCGACCACCGCGAACTCGCTCGGGGCCGGTCGGGCGTCGAGCGACTGCCCTTCGATCAGGGGCGCTGGACCGATGCCGGCCAGGGTGTCCCGCGACGCCGACCCGAGCACCGGCTCGACCGCGAAGCCGCCCCGAACCGCCACGTAGTGCCACAGCCGCCCTCTGGCGCCGGGTCGCACGACGAACCGCTCCCCTGCGTCGAGGTGGACGGGGGCCAAGTGCGCACTGCTCGCCACGGTCGCCGGGGCGCTGGCGCGCAGTTCGAGGTCGCCGCACGTTTCGATCACCACGGCGCCCGGACCGTTCGCCACGAGACGGTTGACGAGCGCGGACAACCCCGGGTCGACCGAACCGGCGGTGCCGACGCCGACCTGGGCGAGGCCCGATCGCCCGCGGTCCTGGAACGTGGTGGCGATCCCCGGTCTGATCACCCGCAGGACGCCGGTCATGTCGCCCGCCGGAACCGGACCGACGTGCCGGGCTGCAGCACGGCCGGCGGCCGACGCTCGACGTCGAACAGCACGTGGTCGGTCGCCCCGAGGAGGTGCCAGCCGCCCGGCGATGGGCGCGGGTAGACCGCGGCGTACTCGGCGGCGATCGCCACGGCTCCGGCCGGCACCCGCGTACGGGGCGTCGGACGCCTCGGCAGGTGGAGCGCCTCCGGGAGCCCGGACAGGTACCCGAACCCGGGCGCGAACCCACAGAACGCCACCCGGTACTCGGCGCCCGTGTGCAACTCGACCACCTCCTCGACGGTGAGCCCGCAGGCGACCGCGACGGCGTCGAGGTCCTCCCCGTCGTACACGACCGGAATCGTCACCACGTGGTCGGCGCCGCCGGCGATCTCCGGTACCACGTCACCGAACCGCGCCACCGCGGCGGCGAGGGCGTCGGCGTCGACGCAGCTCACGAGCACCGTTGCCGCGGCCGGCACGACGTCGGTGACGCCGGGGAGGTCGAGCGAGCGGAGACCGATCGCCCAGGCCGCCGGTGACACCGGTGGGTGCTCGACGATGACCGAGGCGACGCCCATCGACAGGATCCGCATCGCGAGGCCCTCAGATCACGAACGGATGGATTCCGACCGACGCGACCTCGAGCCCGGCCCGTACCGCCTGCGCCATCTCCACCGCGCCCGGTGTGTCGCCGTGGATGCAGATCGAGCGGGCATGCACCTCGATCTCGGTGCCGTCGATCGCCGTGACGCGCCGGTGTACCGCGATCGACACCGCGCGCGCCGCCACCTCGGCCGGGTCGGTGAGTACCGCGCCTTCCACGTTGCGGGGCAGCAGTCGGCCGTCGGCCTGGTACGCCCGGTCGGCGAACGCCTCGGCGACCGGCTCCATCCCCATCGCATCCGCGACGGCGAGCAACGGCGAGCCGATCGGTCCCAGCACCGCCATCGACGGGTCGTACTCGTGGGCGGCCTCCACGACCGCCTCGGCCTGTTCCGGATGGCTGACACAGGCGTGGTACAGCGCACCGTGCGGCTTCACGTAGCCGACTCCGGTACCCGCGACCTGAGCGAACCCGTCGAGGGCACCGAGTTGGTAGAGCACGGCGTCGCGCAGCTCCGCCGGGTGCATGTCGATGAAGCGCCGCCCGAAGCCGACGAGGTCGGGATACGAGACCTGGGCGCCGATCGTGACGCTCCGGTCGGCGGCTGCCTGGCACACCCGACGCAGCGTCGAGGGGTCGCCGGCGTGGAAACCACATGCGACGTTGGCGCTCGAGACGAGGTCGAGCATCGCGTCGTCGTCACCGAGGGTCCAGTTGCCGAATCCTTCGCCGAGGTCCGAGTTGAGGTCGATCGCCGCCACGGGCCCGAGCGTAGACGAGGTGCGGCCTCGGCACCCGGCGTTCGGCCCGGGTCGCGGACGTTCCTGGCAGGATGTCGGGGTGTGTGATCGACCGGCCCGGTTGCCGCCCCTCCCGCCGTCGCCGATGCCCGACCAGCTGCTCGGGCACTGCCGAACGGCGTTCCTGGCGAGCGCCGTCCGCACGGCATCGGCGTCGCTCGAGGTCCACCGGAATCATCTGCGGATCCGGACGCCGGCGGTGCACGAGGTCACGGCCTACGCGCGCCGCATGCGCGTCGACGATCTGTACCTCTCGTTCGAGCACGTCGTCGCGATCCGACCCGTCGGAACGATCACTGCGATCGTCGAACTCCCGCATCGGGCCGCGGTTGCCCTGACCGGCCCGGCCGTGTTGTCGACGCTCCGCCTGGCCGGCGACGCCGTCGTGTTCGAACGGCGCCGACTCCGCCCGTTCTTCGTGGGCTTCTGGCTGATCAACCACCGGCCGGGGCGCGTCGTGGATTCGCGCCGGCTGCCGTGAGGCGAACGGTGGCGGTCAGGCGTAATAGCCGAGCACGTCGACGATGAAGTGGGTCGACGCCGACGGGGCGCAGTACACCCGGATGAGACGGTCGGCGCCGATCCCGACCATCGACGTGTTGGCCAACGACGTGCCGGTCTCGGTCCAGTTGATCGTCGAGGCGGTGATCCCGGTCTCGGCGCCGGGGGTGACCTGGAGGTAGCCGTGGCCGACCGTCTGGTCGACGGTCAGGTTGTACACGATCGCCGTCGCTCCCTCGGGCACGAGTCCGGGCACCGTCACGGCGCCGGTGACGACATCGCGACCGTCGGCGACCGAGACCACTCGTGCCTGGCCGGGATCGAGGCGTCCCGAGGGTGCCACGGCGAGCCGGCTGTCGTACACACGGGTCGGCGTGACCGGGTGGAGGGCACCGGCCGAGGTCGGCCCGGCGACCTCCCTGCGTTCGGTCGGGCTGACCATGGCGTACACGGTGCCGCCCGCCTGGTGGAGCTCACCGGCCGAGTAGGCCTCGGCGTTCCCGAAGGTGTGGTCGTTCATCGCGATCCGACCCGAGCCGAATGCGAGGAGATCGCGTCCGCCCGGAGCGTTGCCGGCGACGCCGACACCACCGAGGCCGTCGGTGGCGTCGTTGTCCGCCCGAACCGTGGGTGTTCCGGAGCGACTGGAGGTGTATAGGGCGGACGAGTTCTCGGCGGTCCCGTCGTTGAACAGACTGAACGTCGGGCCGGGGAACGAGCCGTCGAGCGTCGTCGTGTCGGTCACGGCGTTGGAGATGTTCTTGACGACGTCGTCGGGGTCCGCAGCGGCGACGCGCTGCCCACCCCCGACGGCCGACCCGGCGACCAGACCGGCCGCGGTACCGGCCGCGACTCGGAACAGTTGGCGCCGCGAGCCGGCCGCGCCACCGGCAGCCGCCGGAGCTCGGCCGGGCGACGTGGTTCCGCCCCGCAAGGCATCGATCTCGTCACGGAGCGCAGCGACTTGGTTACGGAGGTCGTCCAGTGTCGGGTCCGCTGTGCGGTTCGGGTCGTGTTCGTTCGAGGGGTGTGGGCGTCGATGTCGCATCGAGACTCCTTCGTGTCTGGTCGGTCACCCTCGGGCCTACCCGGCCCGAGCAGGCGACAAACGATCAACGCCCGGCGACGGCACGATCAACGCCCGGCGACGGCACGATCAACGCAGGAAGTGATCGAGGGCGTTGGCGGTCACCCGGCCGACTGCCGGATCGTCGGCCAACCCGAACACCCAGTCGGTCGTCCCGATCGTGACCACCTCGCCGCCGCTCGCTCCGAACGGACGGCACACCACCATGACGGCGTTGCCGTGCCGGACCCGACGCCGGTTCGCCTCGTCGTTGCGACCGTGGATCCGTTCGGCGATGAACTCCAGGTCACCCTGGTCGCTGAGCGCCGCGATCGATGCGGGGTAGTCGCCGACGCCGAGGTTGCTCGACGGTACGTGTCCGACGATCTCGAGGTCGGGAGGCAGGTCGAACCCCGGCGCGGCGACCGGCAACTGGTACTCGTCGAGCTGGATCGGACACCCGACGGTCTCGTACCCGACCACCCCCTCGTCGGCCCCGAGCACGTCGCCGTAGCCGAGGCCCGTCCCCTCGACCAACCAGTGATCGGGGCGGTACACGATGAAGCCGCCGACGCCACGTGCGGTCGCGTTGCCGAACCGGTGGTAGAGGCCGAACGCCGACCCGGCACCGAGGAAGCCCCACTCGGGCCGACCGACGAGCGGGTCGGCCCACATGCCGGTCGTCAGCTCGGGGCGGCCGGCCGCGACCACGGGATCGTCGAGATGCGCCCGGTACTTGTGGCACACCATGTTCGTGGCGTCGTCGTGTTCGATCCGGACCTGCCAGAACATCGTGTTGCCCGAGCAGCTGACGAACGAACCTCCGGCGGCGACGTATGTCTCCACGGCGTTGCGCTGGTCCGCCGACCAGTACTCGTCGTGACCCACGCTGATCACGAGATCGCGATCGTCGAGCAGACCGGGTTCGGCGTCGAGATCGGTCGAGATCGCGTAGTCGAAGTCGTAGCCGGCGCGCTCGGCCCACTCGACGAAACGGCGGCCGTGCGTGAACCAGCCGGCCGACCCGATCGCCGACGGGTAGGCATTGGCCGTCCGGTACTCCTGGAAGATCAGACCGTCGGCATCGGGGGTCTCCGCTCGGCGCACGGGTCGCGCCTTCCGGTCGTCGCGTTCGACCTCGGGTCGGCACAACATGCCTCGAGCGAACGGCCGGTCGAACGACACGGTCGAACCGCCGGTGTAGAGGCTGCGGCCGCCCCACGTGTTGTAGGCATTCCAGGTGTTGGTGTCGAGCACGTACAGCGCTCGCGCCGGGGTATCGGGTCGGCCGCGCACGACGAAGCAGGCGTACGCGATGTCGTGTCCCGGCGGCGCTCCCACCGCGGTCAGGGTGACGAGGTAGAAGCCGGTGCGCCAGGTCGCGTCGACGGGGATCTCGACCGACACCGGCCAACCGCACCCCGCCGAGTCGGCGTCGGGTGGCGGCGGAACGTGGTCACCCACGAGGCCCTCGACGCTCCACACGGGTTCGCGTTCGCTGCCCCATCGCTCGACGGTGACGTCGTAGCGGTCGGAGCGGGTGGAGACCCGCAGGCCGATCGGCGAACCGGCCGTACTCAACGGCGTGCAGTACCCCTCGATGGCGTCGTGGAACGTCTGGTCATCGGCCACCGCGTGGCACCGATCAGGAGGCGAGGCGGGCGGCGATGTCGGTGTCGGTCAGCCGTTCGAAGCAGCGTCGGCCGTTGCCACGGGCGAGTACGCCGACCTCGAGGTCGCCGGACGGGATCTCGCGCTCCGGTGTTGCGAGTGCCGACACCCCGAGCCGAATCGCCGCGTCGAGCGAGAGCTCATCGGCGAAGCCGGCCTCGAGACGCTCACCGATCTGCTCGGTGTCGCCGCCGAGTACGGCGGTGTCGCGCTGGTCGACCACCGTGCCGTCGTAGAGGATGTGGAACATCTGGTCGCCGGCGGGCTCGTGCCCCACCTCGGCGACGAGGATCTCGACCTCCATCGGCTTCATCTCGTGGGTGAAGATGTTGCCGAGGATCTGCGCGTACTGGTTGGCGAGCGTCCGGGCGTCGACGTCGTCGCGGGAGTATTGGAACCCCTTCAGGTCGGCCGCACGGATACCGGCCACGCGGAGCTGGTCGTACTCGTTGTACTTGCCGACCCCGGCGAAGGCGATCCGGTCGTAGATCTCGCTGATCTTGCGAAGCGTCTCCGAGGGATTCTCACCGATGATCACGATGCCGTCGACGAACCGGATCGCGACCAGGGCACGGCCGCGGGCGATGCCCTTGCGCGCGTAGTCGGCGCGGTCCTTCATCACCTGTTCGGGAGCGACGTAGAACGGGGTGCTCATGACTCACCCCCGTCGGTCACGACCGGCGCGATCGGTTCGGAACGGGCCAGCACGTCGGACGCGATGGACTCGAACGTGGTGGCGAGCTCGGCGTCGTCGACGCGGGACCAACCGTCGTCGGTGACGGTGGCGACGACCGGGTAGATGCCGCGGAGCGCGTCGGGCCCTCCGGTGGCGGAATCGGCGTCGGCGGCTTCCCACAGGCTGCGGGAGACCAGGTCGATCGCCTGTTCGCGGCTCATCGACGAGCTGAAGCCGACCTTGATGACCGTGCTCGCATGCAGGCTGCCCGAGCCGGTGGCGACGTACTCGCGCTCTTCGTATCGGCCACCGGTGACGTCGTACGCGAACAACCGACCGACCTGGCGACGAAGGTCGTAGCCGGCGAAGATCGGCACGACGACCATGCCCTGCATCGCGGCGGGCAGGTTGCCCCTGACCATGCCGGACAGCTGGTTGGCCTTGCCTTCGAGGCTGAGCGTGGTGCCCTCGACCTTCTCGTAGTGCTCGAGCTGGAGCTGGAACAACCGGATCATCTCCATCGCCGGCCCGGCGGCCCCGGCGATCGCCACACCGCTGTAGCGGTCGGCCTGGACGACCTTTTCCATCGTGCGGTGCGAGATCAGATTGCCGGACGTCGCCCGGCGGTCACCCGCCATCACCACGCCGTCGGCGTAGCGCAGCGCGACGCAGGTGGTGGCGTGCGGCACGTCGACGGTGCCGGGTGTTTCGATCGAGGCTCCCAGGCCGCTGCGACGCAGGAGTTCGGGGAAGTTGGACCCGGGGTCGGTGGTCGGGTCGAAGAACGGCATCGCCACCGTCACTGACCGCCCTTCTGCACGTACGACTTCACGAAGTCCTCGGCGTTGGTCTCGAGCACCTCGTCGATCTCGTCGAGCAGGTCGTCGAGTTCGGCCTTGAGCTTCTCGCCCGACTCGCTGGTCGCCGGCGCGGCTTCCTCGACGACCTCGGCGTCACGATCGCCGGTCGGTTTCTGTCGGTGTGTCCGTTCAGCCATGTCGAATTCTCCCGTGGTCGGGCATCACTGCCCGAGTCGATCGAGTAGTTCCGCTGCAGTATCGCACTCGTCGATCAAGTTACCCACGTGGTGTGCCGTGCCACGCAACGGTTCCATCATGGGAACCCGCCTGAGCGGGTCGCGTCCGATGTCGAACACGAGCGAGTCCCAGTTGGCAGCGACCACGTCGTCGGGGAACTTCTCGAGGCACCGACCGCGGAAGTACGCCCGGGTCGTGGCCGGCGGTTGCGTCATCGCCGACTCGACGTCGGCTGCTGACACCAGCGTCTCCAGCCCGACCCTGTTGGCGAGACAACGGTCGGAGCGGAGGTCGTGGTACTGCAGGTCGATCGCCTTCAGCTTGGGCGAATCGGGAGCCAGCGAGTGCCGTTCGCAGAACCCGTCGACCAGCCTCCGCTTCGCGACCCAGTCGACCCAGTGCGCGACCGAAGCGGGGTCGGTCTCGAGCCCGGTCAACACGGTCTCCCACCGCGTCAACACGTCGGCACCGACCTCGGCGTCGACCGACTCGAGGCCGTGGGTCTGTTCGTACTTGCGGGCCCGGTCGAGCAGGTCCCACTGGATCTCCAACGCGGTGGCCCGCCGGCCGTCGCGCATCGTGACGGTGCCGGCCAGCGTCGGGTCGTGGCTGATCCGCCGAATCGCCGACACGGGATTCGCGAGCAGGAGGTCGTCGCCGAGCTGGTCGTCCTCGATCATCGCCAGGACGATCAACGTCGTGCCGACCTTGAGGTACGTCGCGATCTCGCTCATGTTCGCGTCGCCGACGATGACGTGGAGCCGCCGGTACTTCTGCGGGTCACAGTGCGGCTCGTCGCGGGTGTTGACGATGGGCCGTTTCAGCGTGGTCTCGAGCCCGATCTCCTCCTCGAAGAAGTCGGCTCGCTGGCTGAGCTGGTACGGCACGTCGCCCGCCGCTCGGTTCGGCTCCTCGCACCCGACCTTGCCGGCGCCGCAGAACACCTGCCTGGTGACGAAGTGGGACGTGATCTGCGAGGCGATCCGCCCGAACGGTGTGTCGCGACTCATCAGGTAGTTCTCGTGACAGCCGTAGCTGTTGCCCTTGCCGTCGGAGTTGTTCTTGTAGACGACCATCTCGCCGTCGGGACCGAGGATCTCGTTGGCGTACAGCATCGAGGCACGGATGATCTCGTCGGCGGCCCGGTCCCATCGGACGACGTCGAAGGCGTTGGTGACCTCGGGGAGCGAGATCTCCGGGTGCGCATGGTCGACGTAGTACCGCGCACCGTTGGGCAGTACCGCGTTGACCAGCGAGGACTCGATCTCGGGCGGGAACACGTCGCCGAGCGTGAAACCCCGGGCGTCGTTGGCCGGCGACTCGTCTTCGAAGTCCCAACCGACCTTCTTCGAGGTGGCGTTGACGTACGCGTTGATCAGCAGCGAGGAGGCCGACACCGGGTTGTTGTCGGCGCCGCGCACGACGATGCCGTACTCGGTCTCGATGCCGCACACCTTCCGGATGGCCATGTCGTCGACCCTACTGTGGCCCGGTGCAGGAGTGTGGGCCGCCCGAACGCCTGCACGACCCGGAAACCGGAGCATCTCGCGAGAAACTGTGAGAAGGTCGAGACTCGGTGATCTGGACCGGCAACGACACGCACCGAGGAGCCATCGACATGATTCAGCCAATCGCATCCGCCCGCCGCATCGCCGTGTTCGGTGCTCTCGCCGCGCTCACGCTGTCGGCCTGCGCCCGCGACGACGCCCCCGCGGCGCTGCCGACCGTGCCCGGGAGCACCTCGACCACGTTCGCCGGGCCGACCACGACCTCGACGTCGACCACGACCCCGGCCGCGACGACCAGCACGGCCGCACCCGACACGACCACATCGACCACCCCCTCCAGCACGACCGCCGCCACCACCACCACGGACGCTCCGACCACGACGACGGCACCCACCACGACATCGACGACCACCACCACCACGACCGCCACCACGACCACCACCACCACGACACCGCCGACCTCCGCCACCGACCCGAGCGCCTCGGCGTGGATCGCCGGCGTCGAGGAGGGTGACCCGGAGGTCACCAGCGACGGCGTCAACTGCATCGGCTTCTACGAGGCGATGGGTGCCACCTCCTACTCGGCGTGCGGCGAGTGGAACGCCGTCGGCGGGCGACGCATCTGGACGGTCACCAAGGGTGCGAGCGACCGCTTCTTCGCCGTCGTGTGGCAGGAGACCGCATCGTTCCAGTGGGTGCCCCGCCTCCGGTTGCTCGAACCCGACCCGCTCACCTGGTCGTCGGTCACCCTGAAGGCGGCCGACATCGACGGCGGCCCCAACGAGGAGTTGGTCTCCGGCATTCGATACGAGGGCACCGGCCACTACCTGGACATCGATGTGATCGACGCGATCGGCGGGAACCCCGCCGTCGTCGCACACGTGCCCGGCGCCGACCACGGGATCGCCTTCACCGAGGACGACCTCGGCGTGTGGATCTACACCGCCGTGTTCGACGACGCCGACCCCCTCTGCTGCCCGTCGCGCTACTCGCAGTACCTGCTCACATCCGACAGCGGCGAGTGGATCCTCAGCGAGGGCGCTCCCGGTGTGCCGACCGACATGGTGCCCGCCGGTGAGTTCTGAGGCCGGAGGGCCGTAACGTTCATGACGTGACTCCGCTGTCGGTCCTCGATCTGTCCGTCGTCCGAGAGGGCGGCACGTCCGGCGAGGCGCTGCACGACACCACCGAACTCGCACGGGCTGCCGACCGGCTCGGGTTCACCCGATTCTGGGTGGCCGAGCACCACAACATGGCCACCGTCGCCAGCACCACACCCGGCGTGCTGATCGCCCACATCGCCGCCGAGACCGAGCGGATCCGGGTCGGATCGGGTGGCGTGATGCTCCCCAACCATGCGCCACTCGCGATCGCGGAGCAGTTCGGTCTGCTCGAGTCGTTGCACCCCGGCCGCATCGACCTCGGCATCGGCCGTGCGCCGGGCACCGACCCGATGACAGCGTCGGCGTTCGGGCGACCACCGCAGCAGAGCGTCGAACAGTTCCCACACGACCTCATCGAGGTGATGGGCATGCTCGGCGACCGACGCCGCGACGACGGCATGTGGACGCGGTTCCGGGCCACGCCGGTGCTGACCACCTCCCCGATGGTGGCCCTGCTCGGTTCGTCAGGCTTCAGCGCCCAACTCGCCGGCATGCTCGGCCTGCCGTTCGCCTACGCCCACCATTTCGACACCGGGGCCACCGACGTCGCCACCCGGCTCTACTTCGAGCACTTCGCACCGTCGCCCGTACTCGACGAGCCGTACCTGATCCTCGGCGTGGGCGCGCTCGCGGCCGAAACCGACGTCGAGGCCGAGCGGATCGGGCTCCCGGGGCGAATCCTTCGCCTGGGCATCCGCACCAACCGCCGGTTCCCGCTCGTGTCGCCCGACACCGCCGCCGACCATCCCGACGCCGACGCCGCGCGGCAGATGCCGACCGACCAGCTGATCGGTTCGCCCGAGCGCGTCGCAGAGGGCCTGCGGGCGTTGCAGACCCGCACCAAGGCCCACGAGTTCATGTTGACGGCAGCGACGTTCGACGTCGCCCACCGCATCCGCAGCCTCGAACTCATCGACGCCGCCCTCCGCTGACGCTGTCGTCAGCGCTGCGGGTCTGCGTCGGCGATCTCGGCGAACCACGCCCGGAGATCGACGGGGCTGACGAGCGGGTTGACGCGCAGCGTCCGCGTGCCCTGCTCGCCGCTGACGAGGATCGAACCGAACCAGTTGCCGCCCGGCGACACGACGAGCCCCGACCCGCCGGAGATCTGTCGATGACGACTCGCCACGGTGGGGATCTTCAGGGCGTCGCCGGTCAACCGCCACGATGCCCCCAGCACCAGGGCGTCGACGAGCAGATACATGCCGACGGCGAACAGGACGGCACCCACGATCCGCGGCATGAACGCGGCACCGGCCGTTGCGGCGACCACCCCGCCCGCGAATGCGATCAGGGCGGACGCGACCTCGCGGGCGCGGGTGCGCCACGTGTGGCGGATGCTCACCGGGCCCGACCCGCTCAGAGGTATTGACCGGTCTGCGTACGCTCGATGGTGCGTCCACCCATCGGGCCCGCCTCGGCTTCTTCGGTCACGAGTGTGCGGATGAACACGATCCGTTCACCCTTCTTGCCGGAGATCTTCGCCCAGTCGTCGGGGTTGGTGGTGTTCGGCAGGTCTTCGTGTTCCTTGTACTCCTGCTTGATCGCGGCGATCAGGTCGGCGGTGCAGACCCCGCGATCCCCGCCGCCGATGACCCGCTTGATCGCGAGCTTCTTCGCTCGCCGCACGATGTTCTCGATCATGGCGCCCGACGAGAAATCCTTGTAGTACAGGACCTCCTTGTCGCCGTTCTGGTACGTGACCTCGAGGAAGCGGTTGGCGTCGTCGTCGCGGTACATCTCGTCGACGGTGGCGTCGATCATCGCCGGCACCGACTCGGCGGCAGCGATCGGGATCTCGTCGGTGAGGTAGCGGGCGAAGATCTGCCGGGCAGCATCGGCGTTGGGCCGCTCGATCTTGATCTTCACGTCGAGACGGCCCGGCCGCAGGATCGCCGGGTCGATCAGGTCTTCACGGTTCGTGGCGCCGATCACGATCACATTGCGGAGGCCTTCGACACCATCGATCTCGGCCAACAGCTGCGGCACGATCGTGGACTCCATGTCGGAGCTGATGCCCGATCCGCGGGTGCGGAACATCGAATCCATCTCGTCGAAGAACACGATGACCGGCCAGCCCTCCTCGCTCTTCTCGCGAGCACGCTGGAACACGAGTCGGATCTGCCGCTCGGTCTCGCCCACGTACTTGTTGAGCAACTCGGGGCCCTTGATGTTGATGAAGTACGAGCGTCCCTTGCCCTCCCCCATCGTCTCGGCGACCTTCTTGGCCAGGCTGTTGGCGACCGCTTTGGCGATCAGCGTCTTGCCACAACCAGGCGGACCGTAGAGGAGGATGCCCTTCGGTGCCGGCAGGCGGTGTTCGGCGAACAGCTCCTGGTGCAGGAACGGCAACTCGACCGCGTCGGCGATCGCTTCGATCTGGGTGTCGAGGCCACCGATGTCCTCGTAGGAGATGTCGGGTACCTCTTCGAGCAGCAGGTCTTCGACCTCGGGCCGTGGCAACTTCTCGAGCAGCATGTTGGAGCGCGGGTCGAGCCGCATCATGTCGCCGGTGCGCAGCCGGTGCCCGCGAAGCACCGTGGCGAGTTCGCACACCCGCTCCTCGTCGGCACGGCCGATCACGATCGCCCGGATGCCGTCGTCCATGACTTCTTTGAGGGTGACGACCTCGCCGACCGACTCGGGCCGCCGCGCCTCGATCACGGCGAAGCTCTCGTTGAGCGCCACCTCGGCGCCGAGATCGAGGAGTTCGTGGTCGACGTCGGGGTGCAACTGCACCTTCATCTTGCGTCCACTGGTGAGCACGTCGACCGTGCCGTCGTCGTTCTTGCCGACCACGGCACCGTAGGCGTTCGGTGGCTGCGTGAGCTTGTCGACCTCGTCGCGCAACGAAGCGATGTGTTCACGTGCCTCACGCAACGTGTAACTCAGCTTCTCGTTCTGGGCGGTCGCCTGCGCGAGCTGCCCCTTCGTCTCCAGCAGCCGCTCCTCCAGAGAACGGACACGGTTGGGTGTGTCGGCCAGGCGCGAGCGCAGATGGGCGACCTCCTCGGCCATCACGGCGACCTGGGCCTCGAGGGCGGCCACGTCGGCGCCGACCGCTTGCTCGTCGCCGTCACCGTTGTCGACTGGAGTCGGTTCTGCCACAGGCCCTCCCCGGGGTGGTCGTGCCGTTGTTCGGGAACTTACACCGAGATTCCGGCTCGTTCCCAGCATCTATGTTTCCACGAACGGCACCGGGTAAACTGCTCGGGTATCACGATCCCCTCACAAGGAGACACGAAATCACATGAAGGTCTGGATCGACCAGGATCTCTGCACCGGCGACGGTCTGTGCGAAGAGATCGCCCCCGACGTGTTCACCCTGCTCGACGACGGCCTTGCCTATGTGGTCGAGGGCGACAAGATCTTCGCCAAGGCGAAGGGCAATCCCGAAGGCGCCGAGGGTCTCGCCGAGTTCCCCGACAGCCAGCTCGACGCCGTGATCGAGTCCGCCGAGGAATGCCCCGGCGAGTGCATCTTCATCGAGCCCTGAGCGCTCGCTGATCACCATCGCATGACGACGGCCCGGCGTCCCACGACGCCGGGCCGTTGCGCGCCCACCCACCAGCGCCACCCACGGTGCCGCGACTCCGAGACCACCAGCCTCGAAACCGCGACACAGACTTCGACGAGGCAACTGCCGTGACCACCGAGTCCGGGCCGGTGCTCGTCCCGCTCGAACACACCTACGCCGACGAACTCGCCGGGTTCGGTGCCCCGTGGCAACCGGCCGAGGTGCCGTCGCCGGCGCTCGTCCAACTCAACGCCGGGCTCGCCACCGAACTCGGCCTCGATGCCGAATCGCTCCGGTCCGCCGACGCCGTCCGGATCTTCGCGGGCGCAGCGGCACCGGCCGGCGCGCACCCGATCGCCCAGGTGTACGCCGGGCATCAGTTCGGCAACTTCAACCCACAGCTCGGCGACGGGCGTGCGGTGCTGCTCGGTGAGATCGTCGCGCCGGACGGGCAGCGCTACGACCTGTCGCTCAAGGGCTCCGGACGTACCCCGTTCTCCCGTGGCGGCGACGGCAAGGCGGCACTCGGCCCGGTGCTGCGCGAGTACCTGATGGGCGAGGCGATGCACGCTCTCGGGGTCCCGACGACCCGAGCACTCGCCGTGGCCACGACCGGCGATCTGGTCCGACGCGACGGAATGCTCCCCGGCGCCGTGCTCACGCGGGTGGCAGCGAGCCACATCCGGGTCGGCACCTTCCAGTTCTTCGCCGCGCGTGGCGACACCGAGCGGCTCCGGCAACTCGTCGACTACACGATCGCCCGCCACGATCCCGAGCTGGCCGCTGCCGACAACCCTCCGCTCGCGCTGCTCGACGTGGTGATCGGCCGTCAGGCGTCCCTGATCGCTCGGTGGATGCACCTCGGCTTCATCCACGGGGTGATGAACACCGACAACGTCACGATCTCGGGCGAGACCATCGACTACGGGCCCTGCGCGTTCATGGACGCCTACGAGCCGGCCACGGTCTTCAGCTCGATCGACCACGCCGGCCGGTACGCGTACGGCAATCAGCCCACGATCGGGTTGTGGAACATGGCGCGCCTGGCCGAGCCGCTGCTGCCGCTCATCGACCCCGACCAAGACCGGGCCGTCGAGCTCGCCACCAGGGCACTCGACACGTATCAGGCCCGCTACGACGCGGCCTGGCTGACCGGTATGCGCACCAAGCTCGGCATCGGCATCGGCATCGGCATCGGCGCCGCCGACGCCGGCGATGCCGTCGATCGGCAACTCGCAGACGACTGGTTGCAGCTACTCCACCGTCACCGCGTCGACTACACCACGGCATTCCGGCGCCTCACCGACGCGGCCGACGGCGAGTTGGCGACGCGGGTCGGCGTCACGGCCCTGTTCGACGACGACATCTCCGGGTGGCTCGACCGCTGGAACGCTCGGCTCGCGCCCGACGCCGCCACCACGATGCGCACCGCCAACCCGATCTACGTGCCGCGCAACCATCTGGTCGAAGGCGCACTCGAGGCTGCGGTGTCCGACGACGACCTCGCCCCGTTCGAGCAACTGCTCGCACGGGTGTCCGACCCGTACACCCCCCGGCCCGACAGCGACGAGTACGAGCTGCCGGCACCCGACGGGTTCACTCGCGGCTACCGGACCTTCTGCGGCACATGAGCGCACGAACCACACACTCATCCGTTCCGGAGGTCGACGCGGTGTTCGACGCAGCACCCGAGCCCCAGTGCACCGCGCTCCGCCGACTGCGACAACTCGTCGTCGACGTCGCGGCCGAGATCGGCGCCGCACCGGTGCACGAGGAACTCAAGTGGGGCCAACCGAGCTACTCGGCCGCCCACCGCCAGGAGAGCACCGCAGTCCGGCTCGCGATGGTCAACGACGACGAACGGTTCGGGGTGTTCTTCCACTGCCGGTCATCGG
>CAXAWD010000031.1:0-15251 GCA_963972325.1 uncultured Acidimicrobiaceae bacterium | reverse complement strand
CTGCACGCGTGTTCCACCGCCGCGCTGACGATCTACGACATGTGCAAGTCGGCCGATCGGGGCATGACGATCGGCGAGTTGGCCCTCTGGGAGAAGACCGGTGGCCGTTCGGGCACCTATCGACGCCCCGAGGCGTGACACCCTCACGTCACGTGATGACCACCCGGACGTTGCCGTGTGTGTTACGAATGTCGTAGAATCGTAATGAAACGTTGTACCCGGTCGACCCGCCGCCAGCGGGGCCGCACCATCCACAGCGAGAACGTGTCGAATCCGACCTCACAAAGGAACGTGTAACACATGGGCGAACTCGTCCTCCTGGTTGTGGCAGCTGCTTGGGCGGCCGTCTTGATCCCCCCACTGCTTCGTTCCCGGATCGAGAACCGTCCGAACTCGTCGGTCACCGACTTCCGGCGTCAGCTCAACCGGTTGCAGAGCACGGTGCCCAATCGGGCCGCCGGCCCGATGCGTGGCGGTATGGCCCGCCCGCTGGCGCAGAGCCCGCTCCACCGGCCCGCCGCCGCCGGCCGCCCCGGCATGCAGTCGGCGCAGCTCCGTCGCGGTGGTACCCGTGCGCACGGGGGCCGCGTCGCCACCGCCGCCGCGCCGGCCCGCGAGGCAGCGCCGCGACGTCGCACCCACGGCGACCCGACGGGCGGCCAGCCCCGCCCGAGCGAGGCCCAGCAGGCCCGCCAGGCACCGGCTCGCCACGCCGTCTCGGCAGCCGACCAGGTTCGCCGTCGCCGCTCCAACGTGCTGTTCATGCTCGTGATCGCGGCCGGCAGCACGCTGTTCCTCGCCGCCACCACCAAGGAGACGGTGATGCTCTACCTGTTCGGCATCGCCTTCCTGAGCTTGTGCGGGTACATGTACATGCTCGCCCAGGTTCGTCAGCGCGAGTCGGGCAGTTGGCCCAACGACTGGATGCAGCACTGAGCAGGTCGCTGCTCGCGGAACCGGCCGATACACTGCCGTCCGCACTACGGGGCTGTAGCTCAGTTGGCAGAGCGCGTCGTTCGCAATGACGAGGTCAGGGGTTCAATTCCCCTCAGCTCCACACGAAACCCCAGGTCTCGGCCTGGGGTTTCTTCGCGTTCGGGGGTCGGGTCGACGCTGTGACATCGTGTGCCCATGAGCGACGCTCCCGCCACGAGTCCCACCGCCGGTTCCGCCACGATCGAGATCGCCGCGACGCCCGAGGCGGTGTTCGCGATCCTGACCGATCTCGACCGGCTGCCGACGCTGAGCCCGGAGAACGAACGGTGCGAGTTCCTCGGTGACTCGACGCGGATCGAGGTCGGCGCCACGTTCCGTGGCTACAACCGGGCGCGTGACTACGAGTGGCACGCCGACTGTGTCGTGACCGAACTCGAGCCGGGGCGATCGTTCGCCTACGAGGTACCGCCGCACTTCGAGCACGCCACCACGTGGCGGTACGAGGTGGTGCCACATGGCGACGGCTGCATCGTGACCGAGTCGTTCGACGCACCGATGCTGGCGCTGCCCGACGTGTATCCGGGCAGGATCGAGGGCCGCCGCGACAACCTCGAGCGGGCATGCGCGACGACCCTGGCCAACCTGAAGGCGCTGGCCGAGGCCGGGGCCGAGGACGGATCGTGATCGACGTCATCGTCTTCCACCACGCGCTGGGTCTGACGGCCGGGGTGCAGGCGTTCGCCGACCGTCTGATCGCCGCCGGACACCGGGTCATGGTGCCCGACCTCTACGAGGGCGAGACGTTCGATTCGGTCGATGCGGGTGTCGAGCACGCGGAGACGATCGGGTTCGACACGGTCATCGACCGTGGTGTGGCCGCGGCGACGGCGACCGACGACCGGTTCGCGGTGGTCGGGTTCTCGCTCGGCGTGCTGCCGGCGCAGAACCTCGGCCAGACGCATCGACGGGCTGCCGGTGCCGTGCTGTGCCACGCCGCGATCCCGCTCGGCACGTTCGCCGAGACGTGGCCCGACGGGGTGGTGCTGCACATGCACAACGCGCCGGGCGACGGGTGGGGCGACTTCGACGACGCGCAGGCGTTGGCCGAGGCGGTGCCGGGTGCCGAACTGTTCTCGTACGACACGACGGCCCACCTCGTGGCCGATTCGAGCACCGCCGACTACGACGGCGACATCGCCGAGCAGATCATCGACCGCACGTTGGGGCTGCTGGCCGCACTCTCCTGACGGGCCGCCTCGTCAGCCGCCGTACGTGACGAGTGCGGCCTCGACGGCGGCTCGGTATTCGGCGACGCGCCGGAGTTTGAGGTCTTCGTAGCCGCGGATCATGTCGGGCAGTCCGGCGATGTGGACCGCCTGGTCGAGCCGGTCGGGGGTGAGCGAGTCGAAGACCGTGGCCATCGTCGCCAGGTACTCGTCGGGGAGCGATGCCTCGAGGCGGCGCATCTCGGTGCGGCCGAACGGGTCGAAGGGGGTGCCGCGCAGGCGCTTGCCGCGCCGCAGCGCGGCGAACGCCGGCTTCGCCCAGGTGCCGATGGCGAGCTTCGAGTCCATACCGAGCGCCTTCAACATCGGCGGGTGGAGCCGCCAGGTGACCGCGGCACCGGCGCCGCCGACGGCCTGCGCCGCCTGCTCGCCCTCGGGGAGGAGCATGAGGCGGGCGACCTCGTACTCGTCCTTGTAGGCCATCAGCTTGTGGAGGCTGCGGGCGACCGCCTCGGTGAGGCGGCGGGAGCCGGGCACCACCCGTTGCTCGTGGGTTGCCGTGTCGGCGACGGCGTCGAGGAACCGCCGGGCGTACGCCTCGTTCTGATAGGCGACGAGGTCGGCGGCGAGCATGGTCAGCACGTCACGGAGTGACGGGTCGTCGGTGAGGGTGTCGACCCGGGAGGCGAGGCGGCGGGGGAGATCGGGCACCGTCACGGTGGGTTCCGGTGGCCGCCCGGCCGACGCGTCGGCGATCGCCTCGACCGCGGACGGGTCGTGGGCCCAGCGGCGGCCCCAGTCGAACGCGGCGAGGTTGGCGTCGACGGCGACGCCGTTCAGTTCGATCGCCGACTCGATCGACGCCACCGACACCGGCACGTGACCGAGCTGCACGGCGACGCCCAGCAGGAGCACGTTGGCCTGGGCCGCGTTGCCCGTCAGGGCGGTCGACAGGCGGGCCGCGTCGAGGAACCGGTGGGACCGCGAACTCGACGTGAGTCGGTCGGTGATCGAGCCGGTGGGGTAGGGGATGTCGGGGTGCGAGACCATGCGCCCGGTCGGCGTCTCGGCCAGCGACGCGACGACGGCGGTGCGCTCGGGGTCGGCGGCGGCGAGGGCGCCGTCGCCTGCGGCGACCATCGCGTCGAACGCGAGGATCAGCTCGGCCTGGCCGTCGCCGACCAGGTTCGACGAGCCGTGGTGGTCGTGGGCCAGCACCACATCGCTGATCACCGGGCCGGCCTTCTGGCTGAGGCCGGTCTGGTCGAGCCCGCGGACCTCCCAGCCGTCGAACATCGCCGCGGTGGAGAGGACCTGGGCGACCGTGACCACGCCGGTCCCGCCGATGCCGGCCATCCGGATCCGTACCAGGTCGGCGGCGGTGTCGAACTCGGGTTCGGGCACCGTGCCGGACGGGATCGCTCGATCGGATGTGCCCCGGTCGGGCTCGACCTCGACGGTCATGAAGGCCGGGCAGTCGCCCTGTAGGCAGCTCTCGTCGAAGTTGCAGGAGGCCTGGTCGATCGTGGTCTTGCGGCCGAGCGGCGTGTCGATCGGCTGCACCGACAGGCAGTTGCTCACGTCGCCGCAGTCGCCGCAGCCTTCACAGATCCGGTGGTTGATCACGACCCGCCGGGTCGGCATCTCGAGCGTGCCGCGCTTGCGGCCCCGCCGGAGTTCGGCCGCGCAGAACTGGTCGTGGATCAGCACGGTCACACCGGGTGTGGCCGCGAGGTCTTGTTGCACCGTGAGGATGTCGGTGCGGTCGTGGACGTCGACGCCGTCGGGCAGGATGATGTCGTCGTAGCGGCTGATGTCGTCGGCGGTGACGGCGACCTTGCTGACGCCGTGGGCCAGGAGGATCGTCACGAGTTCGGGCACCGCGATCGGGGAGGTGGAGTCCTGCCCGCCGGTCATCGCGACCGTGCCGTTGTAGAGGATCTTGAACGTGATGTTCATCCCCGCACCGATGCAGTACTGCAGGGCGAGTTGGGCGGAGTGGAAGAACGTGCCGTCGCCGTAGTTCTGGAAGATGTGGTCGGTCTCCACGAAGGGGGCCATCCCGACCCACTGGGCACCCTCGTTACCCATCGCCGTGATGCCGATCGTCTCACCGACCCGGTCCTCGTCCATCAGGAGCGACATGCCGTGGCAGCCCGTGCCGGCGCCGACGAGCGCACCGTCGGGCACCTTGGTGCCCCAGTTGTGCGGGCAGCCGGAGCAGAAGAACGGGGTGCGGTTCACCTCGAGCGGGATCAGGGTTCGTTCACGCGCCGGTGTCGGTGGCGGTGCGAGGCGGTCGGCGAGCCGGGGCGTGAGGCGCTCGCGCAGGCCGGGCATGATCGCATCGGCGTCGAGCCGACCCCACGACTGCATCAGCGTGCGGCCGTCCTCGTGCGTCTTGCCGACGACGAGCGGTTGGTGGCCGCGCCCGTACAGCGCGTCCTTGATCAGCCATTCGAGTGTCGGGTTCTTCTCCTCGACCACGACGATCTCGTCGAGCCCGCGGGCGAAGGTGCGCACCAGGTCGGCGTCGAACGGTACCGGCATCCGGAGTTGGAGCACTCGGATGCCGGCAGCGGCCAGCTCGTCGGGGCCGTCGAGACCGAGCCGCCGGAGTGCGTCGAGCATCTCGTGGTACGTGAACCCGGTGGCGACCAGCCCGATCCACGCGTCGGGCGGGTCGATGCTGATGCGGTTCAGGCGATTCTCCACGCCGTAGCGGTGGGCGAGCGGGAGCCGCACCTCGCGGAACTCGCGCTCGACGTCGAGCATGCGTCGCCCGAGGAACTTGGCCGTCGGATGGCTGACCCACCGTTCGCCGTCGATCTCGATCGTGGGGATGATCGGGTCGGTGTCGAGCGCCGGCAGGGTGACGGTGCCGGAGCCGTCGGCGACCGGGGTGACGATCTTCATCGACGACCACAGGCCCGACGCCCGTGACATCGCCACGGCGTGCAGCCCGAGTTCGATGCACTCGGCCATCGTGCCCGGGTAGAGGATCGGCATGTGGAGGTCGACGAGCGACGCGTCGGATGATGACGGCATCGTCGACGACTTGCAGGCGGGGTCGTCGCCGACGAGCACGACGGCGCCGCCGTTCGAGCTCGACCCGGCGAACACCCCGTGGCGCAGCGCGTCGCCGGCGCGGTCGAGGCCGGGTGCCTTGCCGTACCAGAAGCCGACCACGCCGTCGCGGGTGGCGTCGGGTCGTCCCTGGGCGAGCTGCGACCCCATCACCGAGGTGGCACCGAGCTCTTCGTTGACCGCCGATTGGTGCACGATCGGCAGGTCGGGGACGAGTTTGCGGACGCGGGCGATCTCGAGGTCGAACCCACCGAGCGGCGAGCCGGGGTAGCCGGACAGGAACGCCGCCGTGTTCAGCCCGGCGGCGCGGTCGCGGCGGAGCTGTTCGACCGGGATGCGGGCGAGCGCCTGGATGCCGGTCATGAAGCCCTCGCCCTCGTCGCGCCGGTACCGGTCGGCGAGCGTGTAGCTGTCGGCGGACGGGTGGGTCGGGGTGTCGGTCACGGTGGCCTCCTGACGACCCATCTCACCAGAGCTGCGATGATGTGGCAAGCGGTGCGTCCGACACGAAAGATGTGGGCCAAGAATGACTAATCTTCCGAAGATGGACGACATCGATCGCCGGATTCTCGCCGAATTGCAGATCGACGCGCGGCGCTCCAACAAGGACCTCGCGCTCGCCTGCGGGGTGTCACCGTCGACGATGCTGCACCGGATGCGGTCGCTCGAGGCTGACGGTGTCATCCGGGGCTATCACGCCGACATCGCCCCCGAGGCGCTCGGGCGACATGTGGAGGCGCTCGTGTCGGTGCGGCTCCAGCCGAAGACGCCGGCCGCCGTCGAGGAGTTCATGGATTCGATCTGGTCGCTCGACGAGACGATCGCAGTGACGATGCTCACCGGCGCCTACGACGTGCTGGTGCACGTCAGCGTGCGTGACGTGAAGGCCCTCAGCGAGACCGTGCTGACCGCCGTGGCCAACGCCCCCCACGTCAGCGACGAACAGACCTCGATCGTGTTCGAACACCGAGCCAAGAAGGTCCTCGGCTCACTCGCCTGAGACGCATCCAGCGCTCAGTCGAATGGTGGGGGTTAAAGCCGGCCCTCCGACACAACAGGTCCCGTACCACTGGGGCGGAGTCCGACCTCGTCGAGCTTGACGAGGAAGGGCGGTGCCCCGGTGACGGTGACTTCGAGCCGGTCGGCGTGGATCGTGACGGCTTCGATGAGTTCTTCGATCAACACGCGGCGTTCTTTGTCGTTGGCCTTGGCCCAGATGTCGTCGAAGTCGAAGTCGGGATCGCGCAAGAGGGCGGCGGCTCGCTCGAAGGCTTGGGCGAGTGCGTTCGTGTTCTTCGCTGTCTGGATGGCTTCGGTGTGGTCGGCTTGGAGGGCGTTGATCTTGTCGGTGATCTGGCGTTCTTGGGCGGCGAAGTAGTCGTCGGTGATCTTGTCGTCCAAGTACAGCTGCAGGAGCTTGTCCCGCTTCCTGACCAGGTTGGCCAGCGCACCGGAGCGTGTCGGCTCCGCCGCCCCGCCTCCGGCTCGCTCGGCCTTTCCTGCGAGCTGAAACCGGATCGCGTCGATCAGCTGGTCATCGGTGCGCAACAGCTCGATGCCGAGACGTGCCGCACGGTGCAGACCGGCGGCTGATCGGCCGGGGATGCGGCAGCCTTGGCCGCGGTGTCGACACCGGTAGATCGGTTGGTTGCGGCCATTGGTGTCGATCGCGGTAAGACGCCCACAGAGGCCGCAGCGGACGCGTCCGGTGAGCAGATCGGTGCCCCGACGTCGTCCAGGGACGTGCCCGCGGTGGGCAGCGTCGAACTGCTCCGGGGTGACGAGTGCTTCGTGGCGGCCCGGGAACCAATCGTCACGGATGCAGACTTCTCCCAGGTAGACCCGGTTCTGCAGCAGGTGCCGGACACGGGAGTACTTGAGCCCGGTGGCGTCGGCGACCTGGGGCAGTGACGCGCCGGCGGCCCGTGACTTGAACGCACGTCGAATGAGGTGGGCGTCGTCGTTGGCGACGAGGACCCGGTCGACGAGGTCGTACCCGATGGGCGGGGTGTTGAGCCAGTATCCGGCACGGGTGAGTTCGTGCATGCTCGTCGTGACGTTCTCGATGATCTTCTCGCGTTCGAGTTGCGCCAACAGCCCGTGCATGCCCGCCGTGAACCGTCCGGACGCGGTGACGGATTCGACGGTGCCTTCGCTGAGTGAGTGCACGATGACGCAGTGCTTCTCGAACAGCTTCAGGAGCCGGCTGACGTCGCCCGAGTCTCTGGAGAGACGGTCGATGCGCCAGACGATCAGGTGCGCGACCTGGTCGGCTTCGATGAGCTCGATCAGCTGCTGCATCGCCGGACGGTGGAGGTCCTTGCCCGATAGTCCTTCGTCGCACAGGAACCGGGGTGGCTCGAGGCCCTTCGAGCGTGCGTACTCGGCGCAGCGTTTCCGTTGGGCAGCGGGGGAGTGCTCGACTTGGTCGTCAGTCGATACTCGGACGTATCCGATCGTCAGCATCAGCAAGCTCCTCGCCTGGTGTGGTGTGACCAGGACCATACGCTCTCGCGTCGCGTGCGTCGGAGATCAAGAGCGTTCCGCCGTCGCCCTCCGGGCTCGGCAGCTCAGAAGGGGAGTGCCCGAGGAGGTACTGTGCAGTTTGAGGGTGCTGTATTACAGAAACCGCACCCGCGGCATGTTCGGCAGTTCTGGCTTACGTCATCAAATGCTGTCGGACGGCGCCTATCAACTCGTCGTACTCGACGTCCTCTTTCATCGCTGCGGCGTGGTAGATCGCTTCACTCGCCACCGATGGACGTTCGCACTGATAGCTGAACGATTCACGGTGGGCGGGGTTCGTCGAGATGTACACGAGATAGCGGTGATCGCTCGGCCGGGCGATCCCGATCGCGCATCGATCGGCCGACCAATGGTCAATGACGTCGAACGTGCCGTCGCCGAGGTCGAGTCGTAGGCGCGACAGAACCGTTTCGATCGTCACATCCTTGCCAGTCGTCACCTGAGCAGCGTGCCCGATGTGGAGCGCTGAGATCAACTACCTATGCCGAGTCGCCAGTGGCCGGTACGGGATCGCGTGGTTCGGTCCACTGACGTGAACCCCCACTTGATCGACGTCGCGGTGGTCGGAAGTCGGGCGGCTGGGAAGAGTTGGGACGGTGAGAAGTTCTGATCGTCTGGGTTGTGGTTCGAACGTATGTTCGATACGATGGTGATCATGGAGATGGGGGTCTTCGCTGAGTTGGTCGAGTTGACCGAGGCGGGGCTCGATGGTGAGTTGCGGGCGTTGGAGTTGGAGCGTCGCCGGTTGGTGGCTCGGCAGGCGATGGTGATCGCGGTGGGCGAGGCTCGGCAGGTGCACGCGGCTGATGGGCATCGGTCGATGGCGGCGTATCTGCGGGCCACCTGCAATTGGTCGCCAGGTGAGGTCGCCCAGATGCGCAAGCTCGCCCGATTGTTCGATGGGGTACCGTCCGTTGCCGAGGCACTGACGGCGGGTGTGATCGGCGTCGCTCAAGCCGCAGAGATCGGGCGGGTGCATGCGAACCGGCGGATCGGACACCTGACCGGAGCAATCGCTCCGGTGCTGTTGGAGCAGGCGGAACACTTGCCGTTCGACGAGTTCAGGATCTGCGTCGACCGGTTCATCGCGCTGGCCGACATGGATGGTGCGTTCGATGACCTGGCTGCGAACATCGAGCATCGCTCCGCTGTGGTGACGGAGGTCGGTGGTGGGGTGCACGTGCAAGCCAGTGGTGGTGATCCGCTGGTCGCGGCAGGGATGATCGGGATCTTCGCCCGGTTCGTGCAGGCCGAGTTCCGGGTCGATGTCGACGCCCGGCGGGCCGAGTTCGGTGACGGTGTGAGCGAGCCTCCGCTGCCCCGCACTGCGGCGCAGCGCTCGTTCGACGCGCTGCAGACGATCTTCGAGCTGGCCGGCCAGGCCGCCGACGCAGGTCGGGAAGCCACCGGGTCGTTCGATTCGGTCGTCAACATCGTGTGTCACGAGTCCACCGCCGATGATGTGATGGCGGGTGCGGGGTTGACGCTGCCGAACGGTCGCCAACTCGACGTCGACGATTTCGGTTCGATATCGCTCGACGACATGGTCGATGAGCTCACCGACACGTTGGAACGCGATCCGTCCTCGCTGCTCGACCGCCGGTGCGAAACCGCAGACGGCACACCGATTCATCCGTCGTTGTTGTTGCAGGCATTGCTGACAGGCCACGTGCGGCGTGTCGTGGTCGACTCGACGGGTGTGGTGACCGACCTGGGTCGCCGCCAACGGTTGTTCACCGGGAGTGCTCGTGAGGCGGCGAAGTTGTTGACCCGAACCTGCACGCATCCGGGGTGCCGGGTGCCGTCACGGTTCGCCGAGGTCGACCACGTCGATGAGTGGGTGGGCGGTGCTGGTGGCACCGATCAGCGCAACGCCGACATCAGATGTGGTGGCCACAACCGGTTCAAACATCGACAACGATGGCGAACCCGACGCGACACACGTGGTCGCAGCTACTCGATCCGACCCGACGGCACCATCGTGTTACCGGTCGGTGAACGCGAACCCGACCTGTCGATCGACGAACTCACCCGCATCGCCTGAGCACGTGCAGCCGCCCTCCGCCCACTCCAACCAACAGGCTGACCGGGTCGTTCGCTCACGCAGCAGCGAAGATGAGGCGGTTGCGGCCGGCGCTCTTTGCTTCGTACATCGCGGTGTCGGCCTGTCGGATGAGATCGTCCATGTCGGTGACGTTGACCGACGGAAACGACACGGCACCGAGGCTGGTCGTCACCGAGATGCTCTGCTGCCCGACCATCACCGTCGTCGATTCGACGACTCGGCGGATCCGTTCGCCGAGTTGGCCGATGTCGGCATCGCCCGCCCCCGGCAGGATGGCGAGGAACTCCTCGCCGCCGTATCGCATCAGGGTGTCACCCTCGCGCAGGACCTCCTTGACCGCGTCGGCGACCGCCTTGAGTACCTGGTCACCGGCTTCGTGGCCGTAGGTGTCGTTGACCGCCTTGAAGCGGTCGATGTCGAACAGCACCGCACCCAGCGGTTCTTTCGAGCGAACGGATCGGCCGAAGTCCTGGCTCAGACGCTCGAGCCCGAAACGACGGTTGTAGAGCCCGGTCAACGGGTCGATCGCGGCCACACGCTGCAGCCGTTCGTGGCTGAGCGCATTGTTGAGCGCCACCGCGAGGTTGGGGAGCAGCTGCCTGATCAACTGGAGTTCCTCGGGCACTGCCGGCTCGGTCGATGCAAGGACGATCACGCCGATCGGAACCAGTCGGATGTGCAGCGGGTACGCGACCACCGAGCGGGGCCGGAAGCCGACGACTCCACCGTCGAGCCGAAGCTCTTCGGGCAGGTCCAGCTCGATCATGTCGAGCGTGCGATAGGCGCGGCTCACGAGATCGGATGTGGCGAGGCCGTCGATATCGGTGATGCCGTTGGTCCCGACCGTGGTGAGCTCTCCGTCGCGCACGAGGCACAGCCCCGACGCCGAGAAGTTCCCCGCCGACTGCAGGCTGCGGAGCGAGGCCTCGATCAGCGGTGTCAGTTCGATGTGAGAGGACAGGACCGACGCGAACTGCGATGCGACAACGGTGGCACGGTGTGACGCTGCCTGCGCCTCCACGAGCCGGTTGAACGAGGCGACGACCGCGCCGAGTTCGTCCTCGGAGTCCACGGGAATCGAGCACTTCTGGGGCGTACAGCGGTCGGACATGTCCGAGAACGCCGACTCCCGCAACGTCTCTTCGACCGTGGCCATCTTCGACCGCATGAACTGCAGTCGCGATCGGACGACGACCCGCGACAGGAAGTGGTTCGCGGCCCCGACGATCAATCCGGCGCCGATCGTCGCCACGAAGAACTTCGGCGTCAGCACGTAGCGACCGGGAACGCCGAGCGCGACCACGAAGAGCGGGAACGCGAGGCCCATGATCAGACCGAGCCCGGTCATCCAGATCGCCAGGTCGCTGAAGACCCGCTTGGTGAGCCGAGGCAGCGGGCTGCTGTAGGCGCGTGCCGATTCGCCGTGACCGGCGAGGTCGACGTGTGTGACGTCCGGTGGCGTGGTCGATTTGCCCATCGCTGTGTCATCGGTCGCCGGCGGGTCGAACGTGAGCCGGTTCGAGCCCGGAGCCCCGGGGCGGCGGTGGGTCAGGCGTCGTCGTGTTCGCCGCGGTCGTCGATGATGTCGACTTCGCTCACGGCGATCAGCGCGGCGTTGACGACGCTGCCGGCGTCGATTCCGGTGATCTCGTGGAGATCGGCGATCGTGCCCGACTCACCGAACCGGTCGACGCCCAGCGTGTACTGCCGGGTGCCGAGCGCGGAGCCGATCCACGCCAGGCTGTGGCTGGCCGCGTCGTGCACGCTGACGATCGGTCGTCGACGCTCGGCGCCGGGGATGATCCGGTGCAACTGACTCGGCGCCCGCACCACCCGGGCCGACGCCGCGGTGCGGGTGAACCCGTCACGCCAGCTGCGATACACCCGGTCGGGGCTGGTGAGATGGATCACCGACGCCTGCACGCCCTCCGCGTCGAGTTCGGCAGCCGCAGCCAGCGCCTCGGGCGCCATCACGCCTGTGGTCACCAGCGTCACTCCGGGCCGGCCGTCGGGCGGTGCGTCGTGCAGCCGGTAACCGCCGGCCAGCACCTGCGCCCGCAGCCGGTCTTCGCCGTACCGCTCGACCGCCGCGGCGAACGGTGCCTGGTCGAGGGGTCGGGTCGACAACCGGAGGTAGCTGCTGGTGCCGTCGGGCTGCGAGAGCTGATCGAGCGCGTCGCACAGCAGCCAGTCGACCTCGGTCGCGAATGCCGGTTCGGAATAGGTGAGGTTCGGGAGCTCGGCGCCGACCGACGCCGTGATCGTCGACTGGTGGGCACCGCCCTCGGGCGCCAGCGTCACGCCCGCCGGCGTGCCCGCCACCACGAACCGGGAGGCGTTGTACACCCCGTAGATCAGCGCGTCGAGACCGCGCAGCACGAACGGGTCGTACACCGTGCCGACCGGCAGCAGATGGCGGTCGTGATGCTCGTGCGCCAGGCCGAGCTGGCCCAGCAGCATGAACAGGTTCATCTCGCTGATCCCCAGCTCGATGTGCTGCCCGGTGGGGCCCGGTGCCCACTTGAGCAACCGTTCGGCGCCACCGTGGTCGTCGCGCTCGGTGTGCGAGTACACGCCGCGCTTGTTGATGAAGCCACCGAGGTTGGTCGAGATCGACACGTCGGGCGCCGTGGTCACGATCCGTTCGCCCACACCGTCGACGTCGGCCAGGCTCGCCAGCACCCGCCCGAACGCCTCCTGCGTCGACGTCGACCCGTTGGTGGTCACCGACCGGGCGGCGGCGGGCAGCGGAACGACCGGTCGCGGGGTCGGGGGAGCATTGTTGATGTCGCCGCCGACCCGCCGGCACCAGCGGCCCGCCTCGGAATCGGGATCGAACCGGTCCCACTCGGTGCTCTCGTCGAGGCCGAGCTCGGCCCGGAATTCGTCGATCTGGTCGGGCGAGAGCAGCGCCGCGTGGTTCATCGGGTCGCCGGCCATCGGCAGTCCGAAACCCTTGATCGTGTAGGCGAACACGACCGAGGGGCGCTCGGGTTCGTCGTCGCACGACCGGAACGTGTCGAGCAGCAGCCCGAGGTCGTGCCCGCCGAGATCGGTGACGAGATGCTTGAGGGCATCGTCGTCGAGCCCGTCGGCGATCGACCGCACGGCGGGGTCGGCCCCGTCCAGGAACTTCCGCCGCACCTCCGGGCCGTCGAGCGTGAACAGGTGCTGATACGCCTCGTTCGGCATCGCGTCGATGTGCGCCTCGAGTGCATCGCCGCCCGGCTCGGCGAACGCCGCGGTCAAGCGGCGACCGTACTTGGCCTCGGCCACGTGCCAGCCGGCATCGGCGAAGAACCGCTTCAGCCGGACCGCGGCGATGTCGGGGATCACCCGGTCGAGCGACTGCCGGTTGAGGTCGACGACCATCGTGAAGTTGCCGAGCTCCTGGGTGGCGGGGTCGGCGATCGCCTCCCACACGTTGCCCTCGTCGAGTTCGGCGTCGCCGACCAGCGCCACGAACCGGGCCGGCGGTTGCTCGCCGAAGTGCGAGTCGGTGTAGCGGCGGGTCAGCGCCGAGAACAGGGGAGCCACGGCACCGAGCCCCACCGAACCGGTGGAGAAGTCGGACACGTCGGGGTCCTTGGTACGCGACGGGTACGCCTGCAACCCGCCCCGCTGGCGCAGCGTGGTGAGGTACGACCGGTCGAGTTCGCCGGTCAGGTACTTGATCGCGTGGTACACCGGCGACGCGTGCGGCTTCACGGCCACCTTGTCCTCGCCGCCGATGTGACCGAACCAGAGCGCCGTCATGATGGACGCCATCGACGCGCTCGACGCCTGGTGACCACCGACCTTCACGTCGGTCGTGCCGCGCCGGTTGGCGTGGTCGATGATGCGCGTGGCGAGCCACAACACACGCCGCTCGATCTGCCGGAGCACGTCGAGGTCAGGTGGTTGCGCGTCGAACGTCATGATGCCCCCATCGTACGATCCGCCGATCAGCGCAGCGTGTCGAGCAACGCTCGTTCGTTGTGCTCGCGGACCTCTGCGTTGACCCGCTGGCGTTCGAGGATCTGATCGAGGGTCTTGGCGGCCTGCTCGATCGGGTGCTCGGAGAAGAACGCCGCCGCCTGGGCGACGTCGGCCGGCCGGTCGAGCGTCTTGACCGTCTCGACCATACGCGAGATCGAGTTGCGCGGGAACGCGTCGTTGGCCTCGGACCAGTGTCGCTGGACGAACTCCCAGGCCATGCGACCGTGGTGCAGGTTGCCGATCGCCGTACGCAACACGAACGGTGCGTTCTGGGTCTTGACCTCGTCGCTCATGAGCAGTTCGAGCGTGCGAGCCATCAGCTCCTCGCCCTGGAACTCGGGGAGGAGATGCAGGTGTCGGAGCTGGATCTGCGGGGTCGCTCCGTTTCGGTACTGCTCGAGCATCCGGTCGTAGTCGGTGGCATCGCCGGTGGCGGCGACCACCCCGGTGGAGGCGGCGGCGAGCTCGGCGTCGACCGAATCGGGGTCGTCCGACCACTCGTCGTAGATCCGCCGGGCCCGGGCCCGGGCGTCGGCATCGCCGCCGGTGACCGCCATCATCGACAGCAGCAGCCCGCGGAGCTTCGCAGTGAGATCGCCGTCGTCGGGCTTCGGGTCACCGAGTTCGGCGAGCGCTGGGCCGCACAGCGCGACCACGCGCCGTTCGAACGCGGCGAGCGCCTCGGCGTCGTCGACGATCAGCCGCCGCAGACCACGCAAGCCGATCGCGATGACCTGCCACACTCCGTACTCGCGCTCGCCACCGAACAGTTCGACGAGTTCGAGGAACTCGGACGCGTCGAGCGTCCGCGCCGTGACCGCATTCCACGCGTCGTCGACGAGGTTGTAGCGCTCGAGCGTGGACATCGACGCGACGACGTCGGGCGTCAGCCGCGACCGGAGGTCGTCGGAGTAGGAGACCCGGAAGAAGCCGTGGCCGCCGGCGTTGACGATCACCGGGACGTCGCCGAGCGGGAGCCGGTGCTCGTCGCCGTCGAGCAACACCGTGTCGACTCGATCGCCCTGACGCACGGTGACCGGGATCGCCCACAACGAGGTGGACACGTCGTCGGGGTCGAACGAGAAGCGTCGCTGCGTCAGCACGAGTTCGTCGCCGTCCGCCTTCGCCGACACCAGCGGGAAACCCGGCTGCCAGATCCACGAATCCATGATGCGCCGCACCGGCTCGCCCGACGTGTGCTCGATCGCGTCCCACAGGTCGCCGGTCTCGGTGTTCGCGTACGCGTGGGTCCGCAGGTAGTGGCTGACGCCCACGCGGAACCGCTCGGCGCCGAGGTACTGCTCGAGCATGCGGAGCAGCGCACCGCCCTTCTGATACGTGAGCACGTCGAACATGCCCTCGCAGTCGGCGGGCGAGCGCACCTCGTACTCCACCGACCGGGTCGAACTCAGTGAGTCGGTCTCGAACGCGGC
>CAXAWD010000030.1:0-15490 GCA_963972325.1 uncultured Acidimicrobiaceae bacterium | reverse complement strand
GAGCGAGGGCAGCGACGTCACTGCGGTGCCGACGCACCAGCGCGGGGTCGGCATGGTGTTCCAGGACGAGCAGCTGTTCCCGCACCTCGACGTCGGCGCCAACGTCGCGTTCGGGCTCCGCATGGCCGGCGCGCCGAAGGCCCGACGCCGGGCCCGGGTCGACGAACTCCTGTCGCTCGTCGGCCTCGACGGGTTCGCCGGCCGCTCGATCGAGCGGCTCTCGGGCGGCGAGGCCAAACGGGTGGCCCTCGCCCGGTCGCTCGCCCCCGGACCGGCCGTGCTGCTCCTCGACGAGCCGCTGTCCGGCCTCGACCACGACCTGCAGGTCCGACTGGCGGGCGAGCTCGGCGATGTGCTGCGGTCCACCGGCACCACGTCGATCTGGGTGACCCACGATCTGGCCGAGGCAGAGCTGGTCGCCGACCGAGTCGTTCGGCTCGGCGAACTCCGACGAGCGCCCGGTCGATAGCGTCGCCGCCATGGCCCGGGTCGTCGACATCGTCGAGATCGACGCCGACGCGACCTACGCGCTGCGCCGGTCGTTGTTGCGCGACGGCACGCCCAGCGATCAGGTCGTGTTCGACGGCGACGACCTCGACGCCACGTTCCACCTGGGCGCGTTCGTCGACGGCACGCTGGTCGCGATCTCGACGTGGATGGCACGCCGCTACCCCGACCTCCCCGACCATCCCGGCCATCAGCTACGGGGCATGGCCACCACACCGGCGGTACGCGGCACCGGCGTCAGTGACGAACTGCTGGTCGCCGGCATGGGACGATGTGGCGGGGCAGGCTCGACGCTGGTGTGGGCCCGGGCCCGGGTGGCCGCGCTGTCGTTCTACCGACGTCATGGTTTCGAGACGCGAGGTCACGAGTACATCGACCTGACGACCGGGATCCCGCACCAGGACATCGTCACCTTCGTCTGAGGTGTCGGTTCCGACGTTTCCGTTTCGGCGTTTCCGTTTCGGCGTTTCCGTTTCGGCGTTTCCGTTTCGGCGGTGCTCGTTCCCTCCACTCGGACGTGATGGATCAGGCGAACTCCCCCGACGGATCGTCGTATGCCCCCGAGCTGCGACGCCGAGCCGACCACCTCGTCGACCTGGCGGCGGCGATCGAGCGGTCGCTCGTGATGACATTGGGCGATGATGCGAACGACGCGCTCCCACCCGGTGCCGACGGCCGGCTGTGTCGGGTGCTGTTGGAACGCAACCTGCACCAGCTGCATCGTGCGGCCGACGACCTTCGGATGACGGCACTGCGATTCCGCACGCGCGCCGACGAGTTCGACGCGGCGTTCGAGGCCGCCGCGTGAGCGACGACCGGCCGGGAACACCGGGCGTGCCGATCGACGCGGTGATCGCCGACCTGGCGCGGCTGCGTTCCACCGACCCGGCCGCCCGCCATGCCGTGCACGCGATCAAGCTGACCGGGTTGACCCTCGAGTCGTTCGGCCGACCGCGACGACGTCCGGCAGCGGACCCCTGGTCCGACGAGCCGAACGATGCCTAGAACAGTCCGGCCGGGTCGAGGTCGGGCACCTCGACCCGGCCCATCATCCACGCCAGCCGGGTCGCCGGGGCGAGCGCCAGCGCCGCGTCGGGCAGCGTGGTCAGGCCCATCGGTTTGCGGGCCGCCCAGACCATCCCCATCACGCGCAGGTCGCGCCGGATGTAATCGGCGGGCATGTCGGCGAACTCGTAGCCCAGTCCCAGGTCGGCCCGGTGCACCTCGACCTCGCGCTGACGGAGCAGCGGCACCTGCGCCAGGGCGCGCTCGCCGGGCAGCATCTGCACGGTGCCCGACCAGTCGGTGCGCTCGACCATCGCCGCGGTGACGGCCCGGCTCCGTGCGGCCACGTCGTCGACGAGTTGGGTCCACGAACGGGTCGCGCCGGTCTCGATGTCGGCGTTGCGCCCGTCGAGTCCGTGCGGATACTGGTGCTGCCCGGCGAACACCGAGAGCACGCCGTCGGCGTTCCGGGCGATGTGGGTCATGACGTGCCCGATGCTCCACCCGGGTAGCCGCGACGGAGCGGTCGGGTCGGCGGCGGGCATCGCCGCGAGCGAGTCGACCAGGGCGTCTTCTGAGCGCACCCACGACTCGACGTCACGCTCGATGTCCCGGTCGGCCGCGTCGTGATCCACGCGAGGCACGCTAGTGCGGCCGAACGCACCCGCCGGAGGAGACGGGAGTGCTGGTCCGGTCGCGAACGGTGCCGAGCCGTGGCAGGCTGGACGTATGCAACCGACGATGCAGCTGGGGATGATCGGACTCGGACGGATGGGCGCCAACATGGTCCGCCGAGTCATGGCCGACGGCCACGAATGTGTGGTGTACGACCGCAACGCCGAACCGGTCGACGAACTCGCCGGTGAGGGCGCCACGCCGGCGCACTCGATGGCCGAACTCGTCGCCGCGATGCAACGGCCCCGGCACATCTGGGTCATGATCCCCGCCGCGTTCGTCGGTAGTACCGTCGACGAACTGGCGCCGCTGCTCGACGAGGGCGACACGATCATCGACGGCGGCAACTCCTGGTACCGCGACGACGTCGACCGCAGCGCACCGCTGCTCGCCGAGCGCGGCATCCACTACCTCGACGTGGGTACGAGCGGAGGCGTCCACGGTCTCGAGCGGGGGTACTGCCTGATGATCGGTGGCGATCGTGAGGCGGTCGAGGAACTCGAACCGATCTTCACCTCGCTCGCACCGGGCGTCGATGCGGCCGAACGCACCCCGGGCCGGGCTGGCGACCCCACACCGGAGGAACAGGGGTGGCTGCACTGTGGCCCGTCGGGTGCCGGGCACTTCGTGAAGATGGTGCACAACGGCATCGAATACGGGCTGATGGCCGCCTACGCAGAGGGCATCAACGTGCTGTCCAAGGCGAATATCGGATCGGTCGACCACGCCGTCGACGCCGAGACGGCGCCGCTCGACGACGCGAAGTACTACCAGTACGACATCGACCTGGGTGCGGTCACCGAGGTGTGGCGCCGCGGCTCGGTCGTCACGAGCTGGTTGCTCGACCTCACCGCCGAGGCCCTCCTGACCGATCCCGGCCTCGACGAGTACTCCGGTCACGTCAGCGACTCGGGTGAGGGAAGGTGGACGATCCACGCCGCGATCGACGAAGGCGTCCCGGCGCCGGTGCTGTCGGCGGCGGTCTTCCAGCGGTTCAGCTCGCGAGGCCGGTCCAACACCGGTGACAAGGTGCTGTCGGCGATGCGGGCCGGCTTCGGCGGCCACCACGAACGGAAGGATTCCAGCCGATGATCGACTCGTCGCAGCCTCGCGCCGACGCGCTGGTGCTGTTCGGGGCCACCGGCGACCTCGCCAAGCGCAAGCTGTTCCCGGCGCTCTACCACCTCGAACAGGATCGACTGCTCGACGTGCCCGTGATCGGCGTCGCGCGGAGCGACTGGACCGACGAGGGCTTCCGCCGGCACGCCCGCGAGGCCATCATCGCCGCCGAGCCGCACGCCGACGCGGCGGCACTCGACCCGCTGTGCGAGCGGCTCGACCTGATCCAGGGCGACTACGCCGAGCAGGCCACGTGGGAGGAACTGCGGGCGACGCTCGACCGTCACGGGTCGTGCAACGCCGTGTACTACATGGCGATCCCGCCGTCGATGTTCCCCGAGGTCGCCAACCGACTCGCCTCGGTCGGGCTCAACGAGCGCGGCCGCATCGTGGTGGAGAAGCCGTTCGGCCGCGACCTGAAGAGCGCCCAAGAACTCAACACGACGCTGGCCGAGGTGTTCCCCGAGGAACGCATCTTCCGGATCGACCACTACCTCGGCAAGGAGAGCGTCGAAGACCTGTTGGTGTTCCGGTTCTCCAACACGCTGCTCGAACCGGTGTGGAACCGTCGGTACGTGCGCAGCGTGCAGATCACGATGTCGGAGACGATCGGGGTCGAGGGCCGCGGTTCGTTCTACGACGGTGTCGGCGCGATCCGCGAGGTGCTCCAGAACCACCTGTTGCAGGTGGTCGCCCTGTTGGCGATGGAGCCGCCTGCCGGGGCCGACGCCCAGTTCCTGCAAGACGAGAAGGCGAAGGTGATGGCGGCGATGCGCGCCATCGAGCCGACCGACCTCGTGCGCGGCCAGTACGTCGGCTACCGCGACGAACCGGGCGTCGCCGAGGGGTCGTCGGTCGAGACGTTCGCCGCCGCCAAGCTGTTCATCGAATCGTGGCGCTGGGCGGGGGTGCCCTGGTACGTCCGCGTCGGCAAGGGCCTGACCGAGTCGGCGACCGAGGCCGTCGTCGAGTTCCACACGCCACCGCGGCTGCTGTTCGACGAGGCCGGTGGTCCGCCACCCGACCGCAACCTGGTCCGGTTCCGGCTCGGCAAGCAGGACGGCGTGACGTTCGCGCTCCAGGCCAAGACGCCGGGCCCACACCTCGACAGCCAAGAGGTCGACATCTCCGTCGACTTCGCAGCTGCGCTCGGCGAGCGATCGGCCGCGTACGAGCGGTTGCTCGGTGACGCGATCGCCGGTTCGCCCCGGCGTTTCGCACGCCAGGACGTCGTGGAACAGACCTGGCGGATCGTGCAACCGATCATCGACGATCCGGGCGAGGTGCACCCGTACTTCCGAGGGTCGTGGGGTCCGGCCGAGGCCGAGCGACTGCTCGGCGACGGCGACCACTGGTACCCGCCGAGCAGCTGAAGAATCCGGCGAAAATCTGGATGGACGGGCTTGACTTCAAGTTCGGTTGAAGTCGTACCGTCGTTCCTGTCAACACCACCCTCGAACGACAGGAACTGCCATGCACCCCACCGACCTGATGCACGTCAGCGAGCGCCAGCTCCGAGACCTGCGGGACGACGCCGACCATCGCCGCCTCGCCCGACTCGCCCGCCGAATCAGCCGCCGCCCGAGTGGCTGACCCGCCCGAAACCGCCCCGATGTCGCGCCCGTGCCGGCGCGACACTCGGGGATGATCTTCGGAGAGAGTGTCGAGGCGGCGCCGTCGGATGCGCCCGCCGCGTGGGTTCGGCCCGCGTGCGCGGGCGTCGGCTTCACCGTCGGCGCGCTCGTGCCGGATGTGTACCCGTCGGTCCTCCGGATCGACGCGCCGCCGAGCGACGATCGCTTCTGGCCGAACTATCGCGAACTGTTCGCCGCGATCGCATCGGTCGGCGCCCGACACACGTCGAGCGCCGGGCGGGCGTGGTTCGGGATCTGGGAGGGCCACGGCTTCGACTCCGGCACACGACACATCGCCTGGCGGGGCCCGGTCGACGATGCCACGAGTGAGTGGCTGGAGCACGAACGGGCCCGGTTGCGTGACGAGACCGAGCGCCGGAACGCGGCGATCCGCTCCGCCTTGAGTACGTCGCCGCGCTTCGCGTTGCCGCACCGCACGTACCATCTGATGACCGGCCCGGTGTCCGCGGCCACGAAACTCCGCAACCCCGCCTCCGCCGACGCCTGGCAACGTCCCGATCTGTTCTGGCCCGACGACCGGTCGTGGTTCGTTGCGACCGACGTCGACTTCTGGGCGCTGTTCGTCGGCGGCGACGACGACTTCCTCGCCGAACTCGCCGACCGCGTGCCGACACCGTCCGAGATGGTCCCGCCGAGCCATCCGCTCGAACCGGACGATTGACGGGAGCCATGTGAACTCTCGTAGCGCTGACAACGAGAGGTTTCACTACTGCCAGCCCGAGCCCCGTCGGCGGACCTCGGGTTACGGCGCCCGCGTTCTGTGCCGAACCGACGTCGGAACGGTCACACAGAATGAAGCTCGTAGGGATGTCAAGGGTGGATTCGGCCTCGATCCCGATGCCCGTGTTCACGCTGCCAGGGCGGTGGCGACGAGGCGTCCGCGGGCGCGTTGAAGCCGGCTCGGCCGGGGCCTGGGTGGTGGGTGTTGCGGGCACGACAGGGAAGAGACATCACCGACGCGCCGGGGCGCGTCGGGGTCACGCTCGTAGCAAGCCACGCGTCACCGGGGGTTCCGCCTGTTGGCGGTCGGGGAGGCAGGTCAGTTGTTGCACAACCTCGTGCGGTGTGAGCCGGTTCCAGAGAGCCAGGGCCCCGTCCGCCCGCCGGGGTTGCGGGTTAGGCGATGGTGGTGGGGAGGGTCTTGTAGACCTCGCGGGCGATGTAGCGCTTGAGCATGCGGGCGATCTCGCCCATGGTCTTGCCTTCGGCGGTGCGCCGAGCGATGTAGCGCTTGGTGCGTTCGTCGTTGGACATGCGGGTGAGCATGATTCGGTAGATCGCCGAGTTCGCTTGCCGGTTCCCGCCGCGGTTCAACCGGTGGCGTTGCACCTTGCCGGACGAGGCCGGGATCGGGGCGACGCCGCACAGGTGAGCCCACGCGGCTTCGGAGCGGATCCGGTGCGGGTTGTCACCAGCTGCGATCAGCAGCTTGGCGGCGGTGTCGTAGCCGACGCCGAACACGTCGAGCAGCGCTGGGGCGGTCTCGCGGAGCAGGGGTCGCATCTCGACGCCGAGGCGCAGCTTCTGTTCGCGTACGAACATCGCCCGGCGGCCGAGCTCGCGCAACGTTGCGAGTGTCGTGTAGCGGACGATGTCGCCGCTGGTGCGGCGTGGCTTCAACGCTGCTGCGGTGCGGGCGAGGCGGACCGGTGACAGGTCGATGAACCTCGCGCGGATGTCGTCGGGGGCGCAGAACACGATGTGGCGCATCTGGTTCACGATCGCGATCCACTCCTCACCAGCGGAGCGGCGCGCGACCATCAGCACTCGGATCGCTTCGATGTTCCCGGTCCGCGACTTCGGCACCCCGGTCGCCGTTCCGGTCAGCGCGGCGCGGGCCGCGGCGATCGCGTCGACGGCGTCGGTCTTGCCGGCGCGATGCCGGGCTTGGCGGTTGGGGCGGTCGACCTCGACCACCGCGATACCGCGGCCGGCGAGGTGGCGGGCGAGGCCGGCGCCGTAGGAGCCGGTGCCTTCGACACCGACCAGGCCGATCTCACCGAAGCCGGCGAGCCAGGCAACCAGGCGGCGATAGCCGCCCGTCGTGGTGTCGAAGGTCTCGACGCCGAGGACGCCGCCGTTGGCGTCGACTGCGGCAGCGACGTGGAACTCGAGGTGGGTGTCGACACCGCCGGTGACGGTGATCGTGGGGTTCTCTACGATGGTCATTGCCATCCCTTTCACGTTGAAGGAGTCAGGGTTGGCACGACACCTGCCGGGACGGCGACCACGCCGCCGGGGATCGTTGCCGCGATCCCCGGACTCCACGGCCGTCGCCCGACCGGTGGGTGCCGTTCCCGAACACGGCCGACCAGTCAATTCGAAGACAGCAAGCGTCAGCCGGTTAGCGAGTCAGACCAGGTCGGGAACGACGCCGAACCTACGCGGCCAGCCCAACGGTGATCGAGCCCCACGCACGTCCAGTGCACCCACCAACATCCTCCCTGCCGGCTATGAGCGGTCTGATGGCCCCTAGCGGCGTGGTGATTATCGAGCACCGCACTTGGGCCGAAGTCGCACACCGGCAACGTTCGGCCAGCGGGTTACGGGGCGGACATTATGTGTGGATCGCGGTGCGAAGGAATGAAGCTCGTAGGGATGTCAAGGGTGGATTCGGCCTCGATCCCGATGCCCGTGTTCACGCTGCCAGGGCGGTGGCGACGAGGCGTCCGCGGGCGCGTTGAAGCCGGCTCGGCCGGGGCCTGGGTGGTGGGTGTTGCGGGCACGACAGGGAAGAGACATCACCGACGCGCCGGGGCGCGTCGGGGTCACGCTCGTAGCAAGCCACGCGTCACCGGGGGTTCCGCCTGTTGGCGGTCGGGGAGGCAGGTCAGTTGTTGCACAACCTCGTGCGGTGTGAGCCGGTTCCAGAGAGCCAGGGCCCCGTCCGCCCGCCGGGGTTGCGGGTTAGGCGATGGTGGTGGGGAGGGTCTTGTAGACCTCGCGGGCGATGTAGCGCTTGAGCATGCGGGCGATCTCGCCCATGGTCTTGCCTTCGGCGGTGCGCCGAGCGATGTAGCGCTTGGTGCGTTCGTCGTTGGACATGCGGGTGAGCATGATTCGGTAGATCGCCGAGTTCGCTTGCCGGTTCCCGCCGCGGTTCAACCGGTGGCGTTGCACCTTGCCGGACGAGGCCGGGATCGGGGCGACGCCGCACAGGTGAGCCCACGCGGCTTCGGAGCGGATCCGGTGCGGGTTGTCACCAGCTGCGATCAGCAGCTTGGCGGCGGTGTCGTAGCCGACGCCGAACACGTCGAGCAGCGCTGGGGCGGTCTCGCGGAGCAGGGGTCGCATCTCGACGCCGAGGCGCAGCTTCTGTTCGCGTACGAACATCGCCCGGCGGCCGAGCTCGCGCAACGTTGCGAGTGTCGTGTAGCGGACGATGTCGCCGCTGGTGCGGCGTGGCTTCAACGCTGCTGCGGTGCGGGCGAGGCGGACCGGTGACAGGTCGATGAACCTCGCGCGGATGTCGTCGGGGGCGCAGAACACGATGTGGCGCATCTGGTTCACGATCGCGATCCACTCCTCACCAGCGGAGCGGCGCGCGACCATCAGCACTCGGATCGCTTCGATGTTCCCGGTCCGCGACTTCGGCACCCCGGTCGCCGTTCCGGTCAGCGCGGCGCGGGCCGCGGCGATCGCGTCGACGGCGTCGGTCTTGCCGGCGCGATGCCGGGCTTGGCGGTTGGGGCGGTCGACCTCGACCACCGCGATACCGCGGCCGGCGAGGTGGCGGGCGAGGCCGGCGCCGTAGGAGCCGGTGCCTTCGACACCGACCAGGCCGATCTCACCGAAGCCGGCGAGCCAGGCAACCAGGCGGCGATAGCCGCCCGTCGTGGTGTCGAAGGTCTCGACGCCGAGGACGCCGCCGTTGGCGTCGACTGCGGCAGCGACGTGGAACTCGAGGTGGGTGTCGACACCGCCGGTGACGGTGATCGTGGGGTTCTCTACGATGGTCATTGCCATCCCTTTCACGTTGAAGGAGTCAGGGTTGGCACGACACCTGCCGGGACGGCGACCACGCCGCCGGGGATCGTTGCCGCGATCCCCGGACTCCACGGCCGTCGCCCGACCGGTGGGTGCCGTTCCCGAACACGGCCGACCAGTCAATTCGAAGACAGCAAGCGTCAGCCGGTTAGCGAGTCAGACCAGGTCGGGAACGACGCCGAACCTACGCGGCCAGCCCAACGGTGATCGAGCCCCACGCACGTCCAGTGCACCCACCAACATCCTCCCTGCCGGCTATGTGCGGCTCTCAGGCGCTCCGGTCGGCGTCGATACTGAGCGCCTCGCATAGTCGACCGACAGGCCGGCAAGTCAGATGGCGTGCCACCCTGGAGAGCGGCGGTCCCCAGCTCGGGTTCCAGGATCAGTACCGTGTGACGGTGCCTTGGACTGATGAGGTCATCGCCCCCGCGTGGTCAACACGCCCGTCGGCGCGATTCCCGATCATCAGTTCTCGGGCTGGTCCAACCATCGCCCCACCACTGTACGTCTGTGATCGCGGATGCCACGTGTCCTTCAGGCCACGCTCGCTTGCACGAAGCGATCGCCGAAAACTCGCGCGAGTCGGCTTCAATAACGCTGGGATTGACGCTGCCAGGTCGTCGACTGTACTTTGGGGCCATGTGGTCGCAGATTGGCGTGTTGCGGCGCCCGTTGAAGGTAGCGCTCGTCTTGCTTGCGCTGGTTGGACCGCTCGTTATCATGCCTTCGATTGCGAACGCCTATACCTTTCACGGTTGCAAGTACGATGGGACTGATCCCGCCATCTCGTACCGCTATTACTCAGTCGGAGCTACGTATCAGACTGCGTTCGATCAGGGCCAGTACGCGTGGGACGTGACTTCGGTTCCTGGATACTTTTACTCTACCACTGGCTCGGATCCGATGATCAACGTTGAGGATGGTTCGTACTCTGGCAGCGATTGGGCGGTCACGTCCTTTGGTTGCGATGGGGACGGCACCTACACGAGCAACGAGGTAACCGTCCGAATGGACATCGTCGATATGGCTGGCCTCACGGCCTACGAGAAGAAGCTCGTGCTCATCCACGAACTCGGCCATGCGTATGGGCTGGGTCATTCAGGAACCGGATGCGCGGATCCACGCGTCATGAGTCAAGGATCGACCAAGTTCGGATGTGGCGGTACACCGCCTTGGTCAAACGATCAGGCAGGCGTAAATGCGCGCTACTGACGTGGGTCTCCTTGCACGCTGGTCTAGGGTCGCGGTCATCGGCGTGACGACGGTCCTGATGCTTCCGGCGTGTGGCGAGGGCGACAGTCGATCGTCCTCGCATAGCCCAACCATGGTGATGCATGTCGACCGTGAGCTCTATTCGGAGATTGCCAAGCTGCGCGCTGATTCTGACGTGGTGGTGCTCGTAGCCGTCGGCGACGTTGTCGCGCGCGAGGTCGACACCGGGGGCAACCCACTCGTATTCGACGAGGACACCGGACTGCCGAACGGCAACCCACTTGCGTTCCACGGCGTTGAGGCCCTTGAAATGCTGGCGGGTGAATTGCTTCCGTCTGAGTTCGCTGTCGCGACGTTCGATGCCGAGATGGTGACGCTCGACTCGGAGACTGACTGGCTGGAGAGCGGACAAACGGCGATTCTCTTCCTGAGGCGTGAGGACCGGGAGTCCGCGCCCGGCATCACGGCTGTGAGTGAGCACTTTTCGTTGGTTGGTGGCCCGCAAGGGATCCTGGAGGTAGAAGGGGACGTTGTACGACCACGCGTCGCCACGCTCGACCGGCTGGACGAGGACGAAGTGCTCACGGTGGACGATGCGGGAGCCCCCAGCGTCGCCTTGTCCCGGCTCAGGACCTGGTTCCGAGGCGAGTAGTCGCGCGCCAATTTACTTGGCACGCAGTCCCGTGGACGAACCACCCGGTTCGAGAGCTCACCGGGAACATGGCCATCCGCAGGTTCCATGGGTGAGCCGCGTGCAAACGCGATGCTGAGCGAGTCAAGGCGGCGGCGCACTCCGCCGATGTTGACTCGCTGAGGGCACTTCAGATCTCACCGCAGAACCCGACGTTGCCACCCGTATTCGCGCGATGACTCGCCCACGACCGGCGGCCATCGTCTCGGTCGAGCAGCCGACCGATAATGCGGGGCCGGCTCGACCCTGCGGCTTGGGTGGTGTTCGAAGAACTGTTGCTGGCATCGACGGGGACCGGTGATGGTCTGTGGCGTCGGTGTCGATCCGGACGCTCGCCGACCGGCTCGGTCTGGCGAAAGACGCCGTCACCCGCTCCGACATTGAACAACTGCCGATGGCACGTACGTGCTCTCCACGCCCTGTGCCGAGACTGTGTCGGCCGACGTAGCCGAGAGCAACACAGAGATCCGAGTCGACGACATCTGCGGCGATGCGCTGGACGGAGACTGCTTCGGTGTCGTGCCGCTCGATCTCGACGCCCCGATCGGCGAACGCGAGGTGATCGTGAACGGAGACACATGGATGCGCATCGATGCCAACTGCGAGCTGGCCGTGTTCGCCCCTGAGGACGCCGCGAACTACATGGCCGTGCCGCGCCCGTGCGGGTCGAGCTGACGTCAGGTACTCAAGTACCGCATAATGTCGCGTTCTCGGGCGCGCCACGACCGCCCAGTACGGCACGTATCGCTCGCCAGAAGCGAGCCGCAACCCGAGCGATAATCCCGTCGCGAAACGCTCTGGCTCGCGCCGCACTGCCGGCGAACTGTTGGAGGCTCGGGCGCTGAACTGGCAGCACACAATCACGCCGACGGGAACTGTGCCAGCGGCAGATGTGGTCTGACAGCAGTGAGAGAAGTCCTGACAGAAGGTGCGAGAACAGCCGACACCAGGTGAAAGCAACCCAGGTTGTCAGCGCGAAACCTCAGCAGCGACACCCTGTGCGACGAAACCCTGTTACAGCCCTTCGTCATGATGGGGGCATGTTCGCTGAGGTTGTCGCTCGGGTTGCGGAGGCGGACGACGCCGCGCTCGTCCAGCGCCTGCGCGACCTCGAAGGGCGCCGCCGGCAACTCGAGGGCGAAACGGCTGCGGTGTTGACCGAACTTCAGCGCCGGAAGTCGTACCGAGCCGACGAGCATGCCTCCATGTGGGGCTTGCTGCGTGCCGACGTCGGCTGGTCCGATCGAGAATGCAAGGAGCGGATGCGGCTCGCACACCTCACCGAGCGTTACCCCGATGCCGGCGATGCGCTGCTCGGAGCGACCGCCGCTGTCGCCAACATCGTCGAGATCGCACGCGCCGCAGCCAATCCTCGGTGCGGCCACGAGATCGACGGCGAAATCGGTCGGCTGCTCACTGCCGCCGACCGCAAGGAGTACGACGATCTCCGCGCCGATGTTCGCCGTTGGGAGGCTCTGCACGATGTGGACGGCGCCCACAAGGACGCGGCGATGAACCACGAGAACCGCAATGCCCACGTCGTTGTGTGGGACGGCGTCGGTCATCTCGCTGCGCAGTGGGGCGAGCTCGACGGCTTGGCCAACAAGGAAGTCTTCGAGCGCTACGTCAACGCCGAATGGCAGGCCGATTGGACGGTCACCGTCGAGCGCCACGGCGACAGTGCCTGTACGGCACTGATGCCACGAACCGACGCTCAGCGACGGGCCGACGCACTCACCAGGATCTTCGACGACGCAGCCTCCACCGCTCCGGGAGCGCGACGGCCCGAGCCGGTGGTCAACATCCACCTCGACCATCACACGTTCACCGACCTCATGGTCGAGGCCGAGTACTTCCCCGAGCGGGCGGTCGACCCGTTCGAGCAGCGAGGCGCTTCGATCGACGAACGCCGCTGCGACACCGCGAACGGCGACCCGGTCGACCCGAAGACCGCCCTCCAGATCGCGATCGAAGGCCACGTCAGGTTCATCGTGCACGACGAGAGCGGGGTCCCGACCCGTTGGGGTCGGAAGCGCCGACTCTTCACCGGCTCGTCGAGAGCGGCCGTGATGTCGCTCTCACCTCGATGTACGCATCCCGGCTGCCGAGTGCGAGCCGGGCGCAGCCAAGCCGACCACACCATTGAATTCGCACGGGGCGGGCCGACCGACCCCGGCAACGGTGGGCCGCGCTGTCTGCGCCACAACCTGATCAAGAACCACGGATTCACCGTGCACCGCGATGCGCGCGGTCGCTGGCACACGTTCCGCCCCGACGGCTCCGAGATCTGCTGACCGGTCCGTGCTCGACGGCTCAGGCCAGTTGAGTGGCGACCAGCAAGATCGCCAGGCCGGCCACGAACGCACCACTCGTCTCCAGCTTGTCGGCGGTTCGTGTCTCCGTCGTGATCTCGGGCAACAGGTCGGCCGCTGCGATGTAGATGAAGTTGCCGGCGGCGAACGGCAGCAGATAGGCGACCTCGATGTGGTCGGCCAGCGCATAGGCCAACAACGAACCGACCAGGAACGTCAGCGCCGAGGTGAAGTTCCAGGCCAATGCGGAACGCCGCTGCCAGCCGCTGTGCACCAGCACGCCGAAGTCTCCGAGTTCCTGCGGCACCTCGTGGGCCGCGGCCACCAACCAGGTGACGAGGCCGACGCGGATGTCGACGACGAACGCACCGCCCACCGCCAACCCGCCGATCAGGTTGTGCAGACCGTCGGCCAGCAGGATGAGGTAGCCGAGCGGGCGACGGCCGACATCGGCGTCGTGCTCCGCTCGATGGCAGTGGTGCCAGTGCATGAACTGCTCCAGCACGAAGAACACGAGGAACCCGGCGACGATCGCCAGGTAGATGCCCAACCCGTTGCCGAGCGCGTCCACCGACTCGGGCAACATGTGGAAGAACGCACCGCCGAGCAGCGACCCGGCGGCGAGCCCGACCATCGGCAACAAGATGCGAGCGAGCTTCGGTGGCGGGAGGAAGATCGTGATCGCGCCGACGAGCGCGAGCGAACTCATGCCGAGCCCGGCGACGACGATCCACGCCAGCGTCGACATGTCAGATTCCCGAGCGGCTCATCCGGGCGGGCTCAGAGCTTCCCGGCTTCGATCGTGCGGAGACGGCCGTCGTGACGCTGCATGACGTCGCGCACCGCGTCGCCGTGCCCGTGGCTGCAGACCACGACGAGCACCTCGTCGCCCTCGATCGGGATGTAGCCCATGTCCTCGTGTTCGACCCAGGCCGTCTCGCCCGCCGTCGTCCCGAAGTACGCGCCGAGCAGGCCGCCCCACAACCCCGACGCACCGGCGATCGCGAGCATGCCGCCCACACCGATCACCCCGAGCCCCGGCACGACCAGACCGGCGATGCCCATCCCGGCGAGTGCGCCGATCGGGACACCGGCGGCGGCGCCGACCTCGGCGTCGTGCAACATCTCGCGGTCGGCGTCGTGCTCGAAAGCGACGGTGTCGTCGCCGGCCACAGCGATGCCCAGATGATCACTGCCGAGCCCGAGCGACCGCAGGTCGTCGACCGCGGCGGTCGCGTGGGTGCGGTCGACGAACACCGCCGCGATGTGGTCATGTGTGTCGTGGGCGGCGATACCGCCCGAACGGGTGCCATCGGCCGGGGTCGTCACGGCGTCTTCGTTCATCGCGAACTCCTTCGTCTCACCCTCCACACAACTCCGACTGCTCCGGTTCGGGCAGGGGCCAACGTCCCGAGAGCAACGTCGCGGGTACCTCCAATCGAGTAGAGTCCCATTCTTCGGGTTGTTGATCCCGAATAATGAGACACCATGTGGATTCCGATCACCCTCGCTGCGGCAACCTTCCAGATCGTGCGCACCTCGCGCCAACACGAACTCCGCGCGGTGCTGTCGACCGCGGCTGCCGGTTTCGTCCGCTACGCCTACGGCGCCCCGCTGGCGGTGTTGCTCAGCGCGCTCGTGTTCGGAGTTCTCGGGCGCGACCTCCCCACCGTCCCCACGCGCTTCTGGCCCACGATCGTCGCCGCAGCCGTCGCCCAGATCGTCGGCACGCTCGCCCTGCTCGCCTCGTTCAAACTGCGCGACTTCGCCGTCGGGACGGTGTACTCCAAATCGGAGGTCCTGATCGTCGCCGCGCTCGGGCTGATCGGGGTCGGAGCCGGGCTCGAACCGCCCGGCTGGATCGGCGCGGTCCTCGTCACGGCCGGCGTCGCATGGCTGGCCTCCAAGGGGTCGCTGCCGTCACTGCTCCGCCGCGCCGGCGACCCGGCTGCGCTGATGGGCCTGCTGGCCGGCGCCGGTTTCGCCGCTGCCGCGATCGGAATCCGGTCGGCCTCGCGGGATCTGACCGGCGCTCCGTCGTTCGACCGCGCCCTGTTCACCCTCACGATCCTGCTGCTGATCCAGACCGCCCTGAACCTCGCCTGGTTCGCGGCGACCGACCCGAGTGAGATCACCGCAACCGTCCGCGCCTGGCGACCGGCGCGGTGGGTCGGCGTGTGCAGCCTGCTCGGCTCGATCGGGTGGGCATGGGCATTCACGCTCGAGAGCGCCGCGAAGGTCCGCACGCTCGGTCAGGTCGAGCTGATCATCGCGTTCGCGATCGCGCATATCACACTCGGTGAACGCCACACCCGTACCGACTACCT
>CAXAWD010000029.1:0-15601 GCA_963972325.1 uncultured Acidimicrobiaceae bacterium | reverse complement strand
CCTGGGTGTACGGGCTCGACTTCGGTTCGCGCGGGCTGCAACCGCTCGCGTCGCTGCCGCACGTCGGCAGCGTGATCCCCGGCGACGACGCCGAGCGGGTGCAACGGTTGCTCCGCTGGCTCGAGGCCACGATGGACGACCGCAGCGCCCGCTACGCCGGCGCCGAGGCCGCCACGATCACCGAGTACCGGCGGCGCGCCGACCACCACGACGAACCGCGGTTGCTCGTGCTCGTCGACGGGGTCGGAGCGTTCCGTACCGAGTACGAGGGCGGCCTGCTCACGCGATGGTGGGAGCTGTTCCTACGGATCGCGGCCGAGGGGCGGGCGCTCGGCATCCACGTGGTGATGTCGGCCGACCGTCCGTCGTCGGTGCCGTCGAATCTGGCGTCGGCGGTGCAGCGCGAGCTCGTGCTCCGACTCGCCGGCGAGATGGACTACGCGATGGTCGACGTTCCCGCCGACGCGTACGGGCCCCACACCCCGGTCGGTCGAGGGTTCCTCGACGGACACGAGGTGCAGGTCGCGGTCATCGGCGGTACCGACGATCTCGCTGAACAGGGAGTCGCGATCCAACGCTGCGCGGCGGCGATGCGCCGGTGCGACATTTCGCCGGCGCCGCCGATCGGGTCGCTGCCCGGACGGGTCGCGCTGTCCGACCTGCCCACCGACGCGGCGCGTCCGACGATCGGGCTGGGCGACGACACGCTCTCCGCGGTCGGGTTCGTGCCCGAGGGGGCGTTCCTCGTCGCGGGCGCACCCCAGAGCGGCTCGAGCACGACGGTGGCAACGATGGTGCGGAGCCTCGCCGCGGTTCGGCCCGACACCGACTTCGTGCTGCTGGCGCAGCGTCGTTCGCCGCTGGTGTCGGTCGTGGCCTGGGCCGCCACCGCGCACGGTGCCGGCGAGATCGGGCAGCTGGCGACCAAGCTCGCCGCACGGCTCGCCGACGCCGCGGGCCGGTCGGTCGTCCTCGTGGTCGAAGCGCTCGGCGAGTTGCTCGACACCGATGCCGACCTGCCGCTCCAAGAACTGCTGCGGGTCTGTCGTGAGCACGGCGTGTTCGTGATCGCCGAGGGCGAGACGAGCAGCCTGGGCGGCTCGTGGCCAATGCTCCAGGCGGTGAAGTCGCACCGGTGTGGCATCGTGTTGCAGCCGGACCAGATGGACGGCGAGACACTCTTCAAGACGCCGTTCCCGCGGACGACTCGGCCCGAGTTCCCCGTCGGGCGCGGTCTGATGGTGCAAGGTGGCCAGGTGACCAAGGTGCAGGTGGCGGTGCCCGAATGATCTCGATCGAGGGATACACCGACGTCGAACGGATCGGCCGCGGTGGCATCGGCGATGTCTATCGGGCGGTGCGCACGAGCACCGGAGGCACGGTCGCGATCAAGGTCCTCCGCGACATCTCCGACGAGTCGGTGGCGTGGCACCGCACCCGCCGCGAGCTGACCGCGCTCGTGTCGCTCGCCGGGCACGCCAACGTGATCCGGCTGATCGAGGTGCTCGACCTGCCCGAGGGGCCGGCGCTGGTGATGGAGCATGCGCCGGGCGGTTCGGTGGCCGACCTCATGCTGCGTCGCGATCGGCCGCTCAGCGTCGGTGAGACCGTCCTGGTCGGCCGTCAGACCGCCACGGCGCTGGTGGCGGCCCACGAACGCGGCATCGTCCACCGCGACGTGAAACCGCAGAACCTGCTCATCGACGCCTACGGCCAGGTCAAGCTGTGTGACTTCGGCATCGCCGCCATGGCGCGGTCCGAGGAGTTCCAGGCGCGGACGAGCGCGATCTCGATGCGGTACGCGAGCCCGGAGGACCTCGACGACGAGGTCGACGTCGGCCCCGCATCCGACGTGTACTCGCTGGGCGCGACACTGCTCCACCTCGCCCGGGGAGCACCTCCCACGCTGCGCGAGCGGCTCGCGCCGTGGGTGCCGCCGGCGACCGACGACGAGGAGTTGGCCGCGCTCGACACGATCATCGCGTCGTGCCTGCACCCGTCACCGGAGGAGCGGCCGTCGGCGGCTCAGGTCGCGGACGAACTCGAACGTCTCGGTTGGTCGATCGACGAACGCAACCGGGCGATCGCGTTCGAGTCGGTCGACCTCGTCGACGACCTCGATGATGCACCGACCGACCAGCGTGCGGTTGCGCCGAGTCCCCTCCAGATCGCCGCGGCGGCCGGCCGTGCCGATGATGCACCGACCGTGGCGCGGTCGCCGGGTCCTGACGATCGGGCCGACGAGCCGATCGACGACACCGGCGATGGCACCGACGACGCGGTCGAACTCGTCGAGCACGACGACACGGTGTACCGGCCCGACCGGCGCCCGGTTCGTCCCGCGCCGCCACCGGCGCGTCGGCGGTGGCCGATCGTCGCCGCGGTCGCTGCGCTCGTCGTGGTCGTGGCGGTTTCGGCGGTGGTGCTCTGGCCCGACGGAGGTGCGGCAGGCGTCGAGTTCGTCGAGCGGCCGGGCGACCTGACCGACGTGCGCTCGCTCGATTGGCCGACCGGTGCCGTGCGCGAGTGCCTGGTGCAGCGCGACGACACCCTCGACCCGGTCGGCTGCGGCGAGCCCCACGACCTCCAGCGCGTCGCCGTCGGCACGCTCGACGAGCCCGCCGACACCGGGTTCGACGAGGCAGCGGTGCAGGCCGCCGTCCGTGCAGCGTGCGATGCGGCGTTCGTGTCGTTCGTGGGGGTCGCGCCCGCGGAGAGCGACTTCGACGCTCCGTTCTCCGCCCCGTCCGTCGCCACCTGGGAACAGGGCGACCGTGGGTACCAGTGCCTGCTCGGCGTCGCCGGTCGCCGGATCGTCGGCGACGCCGAGGGCTCCGGCCGCTGACCCGCCGCCCGGTCACAGCAGGGGAGTCGTCCCCATTCCCTGCCCGCCGGGCGACACGTACCGTCGCTGAGACAGGGCGACGGTCGCCTGGGAAGGAGACGGCATGAGCAGCGGCATGGTCGGCGCCGACGCCGACGCGCTCACCACCACGGCCCGCGGGTTCGGTCGGTGCTCGATGCTGCTCCGCCAACATCGTGCCCACCTGACGTCGCTGTACGTCGGAGCCGGGTGGGTGGGTGCCGCCGCCGAGCGACCCCGCGGCGAGTGGTCGGCGATCGGTGCTCCTGCGCTCTTGCACACGAGCGAGTTCCTCGCCGAACTCGAGCAGCGGTTGCTCGAGCAGGCCGACCAGCAGCGCTCCGCGAGCCGGGCCTCCGGCGCGACCACCGCTGCACCCGTGCCGGCACCGCACCGCTTCGGGTGGCCCGACGGCTGGCTGGACGATCTGCTCGACGACTGGTTCGACGACTGGTTCGACGACGACCGGGCTCCCACACCGCCGGTGCCACCGGCGGGCGAACCGGGCTCGCTCACCGGTTTGCGACCGAGCGACTTCACGTCCCCCGACGACGGCCGAGGCGCCGTGCTCGCCGCGATGCAGGGCCTGGCGGAGGAAGACCGGATCGGTCGCGACGAGATCGAGATCCGTGCCCTCGACAACGGCCGGTACGTCGTCGTGCTGCCCGGCGTCACCGACCTGTCGGCCGGCATCGACCAGTTCGTCGACCGCGTGCGGGACGACCCGTTCGGCGTCGGTGACGCCGGCCGCGACGCGATCGACGCGTGGGCCGACAACGACGAGCCGACGGTCCGCAAGATGCGCTACGCGTACGAGGCGGCGCTGCGCGACGACACGACGGTCAACGAGTACTCGGTGGTCACGATCGCGGCGCTCGAGGCGGCGGGGGTACCGGCCGGCGCCGAGGTGATGATCATCGGGCACAGCTTCGGCGCGTACACGGCGATGGACCTCGCGGCCGACCCGGCCTTCAACGCGGCGCACGGTACCGACCCGGCGGATTATCAGGTGCAGGTGACGCACGTCGTCGCCGCCGGCGCCGAGACCGACTGGCGGTTCGACGAGGTGCCGGCCGGGACGAACACGCTCGTCCTCAACAATCGGTTCGATCTCGTGTATCGCACCGAGGACCTGTTGCACCGCGACGGTGACGCCGAACATCCCGGTCATCTCGAACAGAACTTCTGGGGCGGCTGGGAGGGCAGCGGCCACGATGAGCACAACTACCTCGACTGGCTCGCCGACACCGGCAACGACGGGGTCGAGGACTGGCTGGCCGACGTCGGTGCGAGGTACACCGCGAGCGGCACGAGGGTCAGCGTCCAGGTGCCCGACCCGAACCTGTGACGAGCATCAGAGGCCGTTCGAGGCGTGCCCCGCCGGAGAACGAAAGAAGGCCCCGCCTGGGCGGAGCCTCCGTTCTGGGTGGTCGAGACCGGCGTCGATCCGGTGACCCCACGCTTTTCAGGTCGAAACGATCGGACTTTGGCGGAATCCGGTGGAATCGCGCGGAACCCCGTGGAGACGAAACACCAGGTAGATGGCCTAGTGCGGTCTCGTGCGCTCTCGCCCGGAACGCTGTGGAAAACTCCGGATGCGGACAAAAAGCGGACAAGTAACGGCGCGTCGTGTCCCTCGGCTCCAGCACTCGACCGATGCCCTCGCCAGTCTCGCCGCCGGACCGACATTTCCTCGCACCAGCGCGCTTGTTCGCGCCGATCAGCAGCAGGCTCCGGCCGCTCGAGGACAGTGATTATGCGTTACGCGATCAGCGGTCGGACGTCCCACAGTTCGCCGGCGATGCGGCACGTGTCAAAGCGTCCTGGCCCGCGATTATGGGGCTGGTCCGAAAGATCAATCCCCGTATCGCGTGCGCTGTTCTCTGACCCGAGGTGATCGACTACTGGCCGCAACCCAGCGCATCTTGGTAGCTGTCAGCGACCGAGATGCCGCCCTCGTTCGTCATGCCGTCGACGATCATTTGGAGTACCTGCCCGTATGCGCCGGATTGGTTCATCTCCAGAATGATCGGCCACTGGCCGGACGTGTTCATCGCGTCGACAGCCTCCTGGGCAGCGATGGCGTCACCGGTGGCGCTGGCGTCGATCCACTGTTCGATCCACGTGCAGCTGACGGCAGCGACGACTCGGGCTCCGAGTTGGTATCGATCCTTGAGGCCCGCGTCATCGGCCAGTTGGCTGGCGTGGAATCCGTCGGGCACTGGGATTCCGGTCAGCATGTCGCTGATCGCGGCTGGCTGGTCGGCCGACCCGACGACACTGGCCGGCATTGCGGAAAGCCAAGTGTTGACGTCGACGATGCTGAGCGCGTCGAGCAGGTCACGAAAATCGTTGTCGCTCTCGGATTGAGTACGGAACTCGAGAACCTGGCCGTTTGCCGACCACAGTGCGGTGTACTCGTTCCCGCCGTCGTACTGCACAATCGTCGCGGTGCCGTTGACGATGTCCTGGGTGCCGCGGTCGGTGCCACTGTTGAGGCGATCGTCGAGCCACTCAGACAATGGCCCGGCACGCCAATGCAGGTCGGCTTGCTGCCCGTTGTTGGTGAAGGTCATCTCGCCTTCGTCGCCGTTCTCGTCGGCATAGGTGACAGTCCAAGCAGGATCGTCCACGAGCATGAGCGGAGAGCGCTCCGCGAACTCGACGAGTTCAGCCGCCCACGCGGTGTTCTCAGCACCATCGTTGCCGCGGAGGTTGATGACGAGACCGAGAGCCAGCACCGCCACTGCGGCTGCGGCGACCGCCATGAAGGCACTCCGGCGTGGCCGCCTTGGTGATCGGCTGTCGCGGTTGGCGGTGGTTGGCACTGGGGTGTACTTGGTGGTGGCTTGATCGTGAACGGGAGTGGTGGACATGATTTCCTCGCAGAGTTCTTCGTAGGGCGCGTTGCGGGTCCACGTAGCAATGTCCGTGTCGGAGATCGTCGCCGCCCTGGAAACAAGCGTGTCGAGTTCGTGATCGGTCATCGGAGGTCCTCGTGTCTCGCGGCGAGCGGTTGCTCGCTACCTGTTACATGTCCGGTTGGGGCGGATCGTTCGTTGGTGCAACCAGCTGCGGTTGGATTGTCGCCGCCGAGTTCCCGGCGAAGTTGTTGTCGGGCTCGATGGAGGCGACTGCGAACTGTTCCGGCGGGAATGTCCATCGCTACTGCGATCTCAGTCGGTGACAAGCCCTCCCACGTTGTGAGAAGCAAGAGTTCTCGATCGTCGTTCGACAGTGCCCGGAGCGCATCGCGAACCGCAACAAGGTCCGCGCTCTGTGGCTCGCTCGTGTTCGACATCACCTGAAGTTCGCCGCGGAGTCGGTCGATCAGTCGGCCCCGCCGCTGATTGCTGCGTCGTTGGTTCGACATCACGTACCTCGCGACGCCGTACAACCAGAGCCGGGCATCTGGTCCACGAGGTACGTCTCCGATACGTCGCCACGCGATGGTGAAGACCTCCGCGGCCACATCAGCGGCGTCGGACGATCGTTCGAGCCGGCGCGCCGCGTAACCGAGGATCGCGACGAACTCGGCTTCGTAAAGCGATCGGAATCGGTCCGCGTGTTCAGACATCGCGATGCGCGCTGCAGTGAGGGCTCGGGGTGGTCATCGTTGAGTTCATGTCCAGCACCGAGTCAAGCGTTGCACAGCCCAGTCGAGAATCTCTGCAGACTGGTTCACCGATGAGTGCAGGTGCCCGAATCTCGCAGCACATCCCCTCCCGGGCGTGGCGGGCTGGCCGAGAGCGCAGCAAGTCGATCCGCTCACACACTTCGCCGCACAACATCTCGGTGCCCGACCTCGACCATCCACTCGGGTACGGCCCAAGCGTGACGCAACTCCTTCACCGACAGAACCGTCCAAGCCGAGTGCCCGGAAATCATGGGCAAGAGCGGTCTCGAACAGAGCGTTCTCGTCGCAGGGCTGGTCGCCTCGGCTCGTCGAGTTGGGACCGTCCGCCGATCGATATGTGCCGAACAGGTGCGGGCGTCCCGATAGGTCTCGACGTGATGATGGGTGCCATTCGTAGCGGTGGCTCACGGGTTGTTGCATCCCCGTCGGTAGTGCTGGTCTTCGAGGAGGATCGCTTGATTCTCGGCTTCGATTTCGGCCTGGGTCCACTCGCTGGGTTCGGCCCGTCGGACGATGATCAGGATCGTCGAGTGGTCCAGAGTCAGGTAGGCGGCGCTGTCGATGATGAGGTCGGCGGCCGCGTCGGGGTCGTCGATTCGTTGGTCACCGTCACGGTCGAGCTCGCGACCGAGCTGGGGTGAGGGATCTTCGAGCCGCCAGGCGATGTTGACGTCGTAGGCAGCAAGTGTTGTTGAGGCGTCGGCCACGGTGCGCCCGATGATTGGCGCGCAGGCGATCAGTTCGCCTTGGGCAAGTGGGCTCTGTTCGAGGTCGTACGGTTCGTCGGGGTTGGCGGCGCGTCCGACCTTGATGGTGAGGGTGTCGTCGAAGTCGAGCGGGATGAGCAGGCCGGCTTCGAATCCTTGTGGTGCGGTGCGCAGCCGGTCGGTGCCTGGTGCCCACCACGGGTAGCAGACACGGTCGTCGTCGCAGTCCGGGATCACCCACAGGTGCGGTGGTTGCTCGATGACGTCATCGGTTGAAATGCCGCCACCCCAGCGGACGTGACCGACGAGGCCGGGGGTGGCTGGAACCGTTTCGATGGTGACGTCGATTCCGGCGGCGGCGAGCTGCTCGCGAACGGCGTCGGGGTCGTCGAGGACTTGCTGGTACGACACCGCAAGGCGATTGTCGACGAGGCTGAGCGGGACACCGGCGATGGATCGGTCAGGTCGCACTGCCAATCCAGCGACGAACGCGACGGCGATGGCGGCAGCGGTAGCGATGGCGTAGACGGTTCGGGTGCGGAGAAGCGGTTGGGCAGCCGGCGCCGTCGTGGTGGCTTCGTCGAATCGGGTGCGGAGTTCGGTGAGGACGGGGATGTCAGGCATGGTTGTGCTCCAGGAGATGGTTGAGGCGGGTGAGTCCGCGGTGGACGCGGACACGTGCGGCTTGTTGACTGCAGCCGAGCTGGTCGGCCACGGTCGAGTAGGGCTCGTCGTCGATCACTCGAAGTTGGATCGCGTCGCGCTCTGCTTTGGACAATTGGCCGAGCGCATCGGCGAGCGCAGCCCGGAAGCGTGCAGCGTCGATGAGATCGCTAATTCGTTCGATCGACTCGTCGTCGAGTGGCGGTACCTCGATCCCGAGGCGTCGAAGGGCACGCTGTCGGGTAGCAGCTCGTCGTCGGAAGTGACCGAGTTCGCGTTTGGCGACCCCGAACACCCATGCTCGCGCCGGGCCCTTGTGTGGCCGGTAGCGATGGCGGCGCTCGAACGCGACTGCGAGCGTCTCGGCGGTGAGCTCGACCGCTGCGTCAGCATCGAAGGTTCGCCGGAAGAAGTAGGCCAGGAGTGGCTCGCTGAGCCGTTCGTACACGAGCCCGAACGCCGACGCGTCGGAAGCGGACGCCGCGAGCGCTTGGTCTTCGGGGTGGTCGGGATCGTTCACATCAGGTACTCACCGCAACGTACTTCGAGCGTTACATCACCCGGGCGAGAACACATCCAGCATTTCGAGGACCGCCCGGTCGGTTTCGCCCGCCGGAGCAGCCGGTTGGCCGCCCTCAACCCGGCATCTCGATCGCCGTCGTCCCGCAGCACCCCGCACACAACGCGCGCTCCGTAATCCGGTCGCCGACGACGAGCACGCGTGCGAGTTCGGCCCCTATGCCGTGCTCTATAATTCGCGGCGCCGCGACGACCTCAGACCCGTCCGGATGCGCACCGCTACCCGAGCGATGATCGCGCCACTCATTTACGGTCGGGGTGTTGCGTTGATCCGTGGTCCACCCTGTGGCATCTCGAACGATTGATCGACCGCTGGTCGAAGGCCGGCTCGGAGGATCGTGCGCCGGCTGGTCGGCTGCGGTGCTTGGTCGGCGTGTTGGCGCTCCCGGCGATGCCTGACAGGCTCGAGGTCGACAGCGCTCCGCCTCTGGCGTTCAAGGGCGGAGCGGCGCTCGAAGTGCGGTTCAGGACGCACCTCTCCCATACCTGTTGCGGAAACTAAATACGTCGTTTAGTCTTGTTACTCATGAGTGCGCAGGTCGATGCTCCGCCCGCGGCACCGCGGGACTTGGCGGATTGGCTACTGGCGCGCGGTCGGCACTGGGTGACCACAGCCCAGGCAGCCGACATCCTCGGCATCCCGGAGGCGCACGTGTCACCGACTCTGGCGCGCTGGCAGCACCAGGGGCGCCTGTTCAGCCCAGCGCGGGGGCTGTACGTGGCGATCCCTGCGGAGTACCGGTTGTGGGGCGCGGTGCCGGCGGCGCACTTCATCGACGCCATGATGCGTCACCTCGGGCATCCGTACTACGTCTGTCTGCTCTCGGCTGCCGAGGTGCACGGGTTCGCCCATCAGCGGCCCCAGGTCTTCCAGGTGATGACGAGCGCACACGTGCGTGACCGATCCTTCGAACGCGTCCATCTTCGCTTCTTGACCTCGCGGCACGCGGCCGACCGGCCGACGGTCGAGGTGAACACGCCGACCGGAACCATGCGCGTGTCCACGCCAGAAGTGACCGTTCTCGACTTGGTATCGCGGCCGAGTGAGGGCGGCTCGCTGTACAACGTCGGGACCATCATCGGCGACATGCTCGAGGAGTCGGCACTCGACATCGCTCAACTCGCCGAGGCCAGCGACACCTATCCAACAGCGGTCGTTCAGCGGGTGGGATGGATGATCGACGACGCCGCCGAGACACTCGGGGTGGAAGTCGACACCGAACCTTTGCTGGCCCTGGTGGTCAGCGCTTCGTCGGTGCTGCTCGATCCGTCAGGGCCGCGTGACATGCGCCCGGACACGCGCTGGAACGTCATCGCCAACGCAGAGATCGAGCTCGAGTCGTGATCCCACAGGCGGCGGTCATCGAATGGGCGGCGCGGGTGCCGTGGCCGACGCCCGAGCAGATCGAGCAGGATCTGCTCTTGTCGCGGCTCATCGTCGAGATCGCGCGTGACGACTACCTCGGCAACGAGCTGATCTTCCGCGGCGGGACCTGTCTCCACAAGCTGCACGTCGATCGGCCCTGGCGCTACAGCGAGGACCTCGACTACGTGCGTCGCACCGGCGGCGGGATCGCCGACCTCACTCGGGCAGCGACACGAATCGGCGAGGCACTTGGGATGGAGGTGCGCACCCGGATCACGGAGCACCCGAAGATCTACCTGCGCGCCCGGTTCGAGTCCGGTGGCCGGATGCGCGTGAAGATCGAGGTCAACACCTTCGAGCGTTCGCCGGCGATCGAGCCCGTCCGCGTGGGGTACGCGGTCCGTTCGTCGTGGTTCGAGGGTGCGGCCGACGTCGCCACGTTCGCGTTGCCGGAGCTGGTCGCCACGAAGTTGCGTGCCTTGTATCAGCGGCTGAAGGGGCGCGACCTGTTCGATCTGTGGCTCGCGATCGCTCAACTCGGGGCCGACCCCGCCGAGATCGTCGCTGCGTTCGCGCCGTACCGCCCCGACGGCTACACGCCGGGCCTCGCGGAGCGCAACCTTCGAGAGAAGCTGCCTCGCTCGATCTTCCGCGACGATCTACAGGCGCTCGTCAGCGAGTGGCCTGGCGGCTACGACATCGACGGCGCCGCCGAGCTGGTCATCTCCGAGTTGATCCACCGCTTGCGCACCGGGTGACCGTCGTGGCTCGGCCCGTGCGGTCGGCGCCACGAGGGGCGCGGTCAGGCGGTGCCGCGGTGGAGGGCGTCGAGGCGGTCGGCGACTTGCTCACTGCGTCCGGGCATCAGCTTGCCGTACTGATCGAGTGTCATGGCTGCCGATGCGTGGCCGAGCATGTCTTGGAGCACCTTCACGTCGGCTCCGGCCGCTATCGCGAGTGACGCGCAGGTGTGTCGCAGGTCGTGCACTCGAAGGCCGGTGAACCCGGCCTTGCGCACCGCCGGCTGCCAGACCCGGTGCCGGAAGTTGTGGATCTGCAATGGCGTGCCCCCGGGCGAAGCGAACACGAATGCGCCGCGCTCGCTCGGTGACTGCGTCGCGCCGAACCGTGCGTGCACCCCGAGCACGTCGGCGACGAACCGGGGCATGACGATCGTCCGATAGCTCGCCGTGGTCTTGAGCGGTGCGAGCTGCTGCTCGTCGGTGCCGAGTTGGTTCTCGACCGTGATGCGGCGCTGCAGCATGTCAACGTCGCTCCACCGCAGCCCGGCGAGTTCGCCGAGGCGAAGACCGCAGTACGCGCCGACCAACACGAACGCGCGGTAGCTCGGGTTGATGGTGTCAGCGAGGTCCTCGACTTCAGCCTGGGTGAGGAACCGCATCGGAACCCTCAGCGGCTTGGGCGGCTTGATCGGACCGAGCGGATTCTTCGCCAACCGCTCGTCCTCGACTGCGGCGCGAAGCATCGCGTTGAGGGTCCGGTACACCTGGTTCACAGTCGTGGGCGAGAGGTTGCGTTGCTCATTGGCGGACAGCTCTGCGATCCAGTGTCGCAGCGCCTCGGTCGTGATGGCTCCGAGCGGCATCGGGCCGAGTTCGATGTCGCCGACCTTCGCCAGGATGTGGAGACGGAGGTTGCCTTCGTAGATGCGCCGAGTGCTCTTGCGGAGGTCGACGCGCGTGCGCAGCCAGTGGTGCGCGTACTCGGCCAACGTGATGCGACCGGCCGACGGGTCGAACCACTGCCCTTTCGTTCGGTCGGCGAGCTGGTTGGTCCGCCAGTTCTTCGCGGCGGTCAGGGTCGGGAAGTACTTGGCGTGCTCCTTGCCGTCGGCTCCGTAGCAACGCGCCTTGTACGTGACCTTCGGCGCACCACGAGGTTCGCCGCGCTCGTCGAAGCGCAGGACGGTGCGCTTCCAGATGCCTGGGTGCGCCGTGGCCTCCAGCGACGTCTCAGCCGGCTTCGCCATCACCATCGTCCTCCACCTTGAAGGGGAACTCGTCGCCCGCGGTGCGGGCTCGCGACGTCAGGAACCCGCGGGCGCCGAACTCGAGGATGTCGTTGCCCAGCTCTTGGAGTAATCGTGCGAGCGGGTTGAGCTGGTCGTCGTACTTCGTCTCGAGTTGGTAGAGACGTTGCAGCCGCCACTCGCGGAATCGCCGGAACCAGCCCGGGGGCCCGGCGATGAACCCGGGCGCGAGATCGCCGTCTTCGGCGCCGGTCAACTCGCCGATCGCCTCGTCGAACGCCGCAACCTGATCGTTGGTGCCGATCAAGCTGAGTGGCAGTGCGTTGACTTCGTACCGGCTATCACGCATGAGCTCCGACTGCATGCCCGGCGGTGGGATGAAGAAGTAGGCGATCGGCACGTCGAGCACGAGGGACAGCAGGTAGAGCTCCTGAGCGTCGAACATCCGCTGCTTGTCGCCGTCCCAACGCTCCATAGCGCCGATCGACGACTGCGGCAGGATGTGGCCGGTGAGCTGGCCGAGTTCCCGGGCGAACTCCTGCTGTGTGTACCCCTTGCGCTCGCGCGCAGACCGGATGCGATACGACACGACCGAGTTGGCATTCAGCCCCTTGTCGGCGTCCGGGTGCCGGGCGACGGTGTTCGACTTGCGAGATCTGGCCATCTAGCGATCATCTCCACAGAAGTATGGTTGACATCAATACGACGATATACGTAACATCGTCCCTGTGTTGGGTAACCCTCTCGGAATAGTATCAGACTGGAACGAGATGCCGGTCACGATGTCCGTTGCTCAGGCGGGCAAGCTCCTGTTCGGCTACGAGAAGTCCAAGTCGTACGCACTCGCGAAGACCGGCGAGATCCCCACTCGCCGACTTGCGGGCAGCAGCAAGCAGATCGTGTTCCGAGACGACCTGCGCGCCAAGCACGACCCGAACTTCCCCGGCGTCGCTGCGGCGTAGGGAAGTGCTCCGATGATTCGGCGTCACCTGCCGTCGTCCCGCATGCGCCGTCGGCGTCGCCCGTCGTGCTTGTTGCCGGCAGCCGAGCAGAGCGGCGCGGCGCCCGACTACTCGATCGACGAGCTGGTGTTGCTCTACCCGGACGTGATCTTCCGGACGGTCGCGGCGGCGACGGCCGACGCGGACATGCGGTTCTACGACGCCGCAATCGTGTGGCGTCTGCCGTGTGGCGCGTATGTGTGGACGCCCGCCGACGACTCGCGGGTCGTGTCGGTTGCCGGTCTCGTCTCGCTGTCGCAGCTGTGGATCGCCGAGGCGTACGACCGCCTCGACCGCGAGTTCGCGGTGGACTCGATCGGCCCGCAGGAAGTGCTGTGGCGCGACTGCGGCGACGGGGAGTGGGAACGTGCTGAGTGACGTGACCGTCGTCGAAGGGGCGCTCGGTGTCGCGCCGCTCGTCGCCTTTGCGTGTGTTCGGCCACGTGTTCGTCCGGGTGTGCTGCGTGCATCAACCATCGGCGTCATGCCTGCCCGGTTCGGCCCCCCTCCGGTTCGACTCCGGGCGCTGTAGGTCGGCAATCATGTGTAGTCAGGCTCGTGGGCGCCTCCCGATTTCTGGTCACACACTGGCACTATCAGTGCAGGGGCGGTGGTTGCGCCACCGTTCGGTGCGGTCGAACCGCACCTGTGCGGGGTCTCGAGAGGCAACGTCGTGGTCGCGTCGGTAGGCCGGATCACCGCCGGGACGGGCTACGAGTACCTCACTCGTGAGGTAGCCACGTCGAAGCACGACTACTACACCGGCGCCGGCGAGACGCCGGGTAGATGGGTCGGGCGAGGCGCCGCGCTGCTCGGGCTCGCGGGTGAGGTGGATGCCGACGACATGGCTGCGCTGTACGGACGGTTCGTGGTGCCGTCGACCGCAGACGGGACGCGGCTGCCATCGGGACGATGGCTGCACGAGCAGATTCTCGGCCGCAAGGTGTCGCCGCGCGTCCGTCCTGACGGAACCGTTGCCGAGCCGATCGCCGCGTTCGACGTGACGTTCTCGCCGTCGAAGTCGGTGTCATTGCTCTGGGCGCTCACGTCGGGTCCGGAAGTGCAAGCAGCTGTTCTCGCCGCCCACGACGAGGCCGTGACGGTCGCGCTGGAGTACCTCGACCACCACGCAGGGCACACCCGTTCGGGTGCGGGCGGGGTGCGCAAGGTGCACGGGGACGGGTTCGTCATCGCCCAGTTCCGTCATCGCACGGCGCGCTCGACAACCCCCGGCGAGCGTGTCGGCGATCCGCAACTGCACTCGCACTGCGCGATCTTGAATCGGGTCCGCGGTGTCGACGGGAAGTGGCGCACGCTCGACTCCAAGGCGATCTACCGACACGCTCACGCTGCCGGCGCGGTGTATGGCGCGCACCTCGAACGGCTCCTGACCGAACGGCTCGGCGTGGTCTGGGAGACCCCGGAAGGACGCGTTCCGATGCGCGAGATCGCGGGGATACCTGCCGCGTTGCGAGCCCGGTTCTCAACTCGCCGCGCCGATGTGCTCGCCACCTACGACCGGCTCGAAGCGCAGTGGCGCGACGTCCAGGGGCGCAGCCCGACCACTGCCGAACGGGCCGAGCTTCACCAGCAGGCGACGCTGCGGTCGCGCAGCCCCAAGGCCGGAGGCGTCTCCGATCTGCACGGCCGATGGCGCGCCGAGTGCAGCGGTGCCGAGCTGGCAGATGTGGACGGCGCCGTCGCGAGAGAAACGACGGCCGAGCGGATGGCGGCGGATGGAGGTCGCATCCCATCGGCGAGCGACGAGTTGGCTGGCGCTGTGTTCGACCGCCTACATCAGCAGCGTTCGTGGTGGACGCGCGCTCACATCGCCCATGAGGTCGCCGACCTGATCGCCGAACCGACGCTCGAAGCGATCGAGGTCGAGACGGAGCGGATCGCCCAACTCTGTGTCCCGCTCGAGCGCGACGATGACGTCGAGTACGCCGACCACGACGCCTCCAAGCTCACCTCGACGACGATCCTCGACGCCGAGCACAGGGTGCTGACCGCCGCCGGCAACGCCACGACCGTTGTGGTCCCGGCCAAGCCTGCGGCCGAACTCGGCGACGACCAAGCCGCCGCCGTGCGCGCACTGTGCGCCGGCGACCGCCAGGTGCAGACTGTGGTCGGCCCGGCCGGCGCCGGCAAGACGACGATGCTGCGCTCCGTCGCCGACTCGTGGGCGGCCGCCGACCGCGAGGTGACCGTGCTCGCGTTGTCGGCCGCGGCGGGCCGGGTGGTCACGAACGAAACCGGCCTGCCTGCCCACACGATCGCCTCATGGCGCATCGGCCAGGTCGTCCTGCCTCGCGGTGGCTTGGTGATCGTCGACGAAGCATCGATGGTGCCGACCCTGACGCTCGACCAACTCGTCCGAGTCGCGAGCGCTCGCAATACGCGCGTGGCGCTGCTGGGCGACTACGCCCAGATGGGCTCGCCCGAAGCGGGGGGTCTGCTGCGCGACTTGGCCGCCAAGCCGAGCGCCGTGGAACTCGTCGCCGTGCGCCGCTTCCGGGAGGAGTGGGAGCGCAGCGCCTCGAAGCGACTCCGGGCTCACGATCCCAAGGTCGCAGCCGAGTACGAGCAGCGTGGGCGGATCGTCGGAACGCTCGCTACACAAGCCACCGGGTCGGTGTGTGACGCCTGGTTCGCCGACAACGTCGACGGCCTCGACAGCGTGATCGTCGTCGAAACCGAAGCCGCCGCGGCAGCACTGTCCGGCCGCTGCCAGGAGCTGCTGCGCGTCGGCGATCGGCTCGGCAAACGCGTCGCCGCCGCGTGCGGCGACGGCA
>CAXAWD010000028.1:0-15627 GCA_963972325.1 uncultured Acidimicrobiaceae bacterium | reverse complement strand
CCCAGCTTCTGTTTGTTGACCTGCACCCGATTGCGCCCGACTCGTGACAGTTCGGCTTCGATCAGCACGTCGCGCCCGTCGTGGTCGCGCACGGTCGCCCGGATGATGCCCGCGTCGGCGCCGACCCGCACCAGGGCGTCGGCCGGGGCGCCACGGAAGCTCGACAACGTCGCCAGGTATGCCATCGACTCGGCCAGGTTCGTCTTGCCCTGGCCGTTCTTGCCGAGCACCGCGGTGATGCCGGCGGTCAGGTCGAACGACGCGGATCGGTAGTTGCGGAAGTCCACCAGTTCGAGCCGCTCGACGATCATGACGGGCCAACCCTACGGGCCGTCGGCGGCGAGACGCCTGATCATCGCGGGCACCACACCAGCCCGGGCGAGCCACCGGGCGTCTTCGTCCGGGGCCGATGTTGCACACTGGTGCGATGAGCGAGCAGCACCCCGCCTTCCCGCCACCGACGCCGCCCGCCTCGACGCCCGTGGCCGACACATCGGGGGTGCTCGCCCATCCCGTCGCTCTCGCTGCCGCCGCGTTCGCGGTCGGCGCGGTGGTCGCCACGGTGGTGGGCATCGCCGTGGGGTTGCTGGGGTACGCCGTGCTCGGCTCGGACTGCTCGGCGAACGACGGATGGTGCGAACTCGGCGCGGTGTTGCTCGGGCTGTTCGGCGGGATCGCGGCCGGGGCGATCGGCTACATCGTCGCCGGGGTGGTGATGATCGTCCGCAACCGCCCGTCGGGAGCCAGGGCCGCGAACATCGCCGCCCACCTGCTGTTCCCGGTCGCGATCTTCGTCTTCCTCGCCACCCTCGGCGCCGCCCTCAACTGACCGAACACGCGCCGCGAGGTCCACACCCGATAGGTGGAAGGTGCAAGCAACCGAAACCGCCCCACCGACTCACGCAGAACCAGCCGCGTTTCAAAATCTGAGCGGGGATCGGTTTGCGTCCTGGCAAGGCGCGACGAACCCGAACAGCCTGTTGGGCTGTGAGCGGTGAGGCGGAACGCAGCCAGGGCGGAAACCGGCCCCGCTCAGGGGACTCGGACGGGCATGAGGAGGTAGAGGTAGTCGTCGTGGCCGACGCCGCGCAGCACGGCCGGCTTCATCGGGTCCATCGTGGCCAGGGTGATCTCGTCGCCCTCGACCGCGTCGATACCCGATGCCAGGTAGTCGGGGTTGAACGCCACGGTCATCTCGGCACCCTCGTAGCCGGCGTCGATCTCCTCGTGGGCGTTGCCGACGTCTTGGGTGATCGCGGTGAGCTGCAGCGTGTCGGCGCCCAGCGTGAGCCGCACCGGCGTCGAGTCCTGGGCGAGGATCTTCACACGACGCAACGCCTCGAGCAGGGCCTCGCGGCCGACGGTGAGGATGTTCGGGTACGACGACGGCAACAGGTTGCGGTAGTTCGGGTACTCGCCCTCGATCAGGCGGGTGGTCAGCCGGGTTTCGCCGGCCTCGAACACCGCTTCGCGGGCACCGAGACGAACGGTGAGCTCCTCGCCGTCGGACACGATCCGCTGCAACTCGGCCAGCGCACGGCTCGGCACGAGCACCTTCTGACCGGCGGCGAGCATCGACGACTGCGGCAGATCGCGAACGGCCAGTCGGTACGAGTCGGTGGCGACCATCTTGAGCCCGTCGTCCTCGGACGCGATCAACACGCCGGTCAGCACGGCACGGGCGTCGTCGGTCGACGCAGCCCGCACCACCTGGCGCAACGCATCGGACACCTGGTCGCTCGACAGCGTGACGGGTTCGGCGTCGGGTTCGACCTGCGCCGGGTAGTCGCTCAACGACAGCGGCCGCACCGAGAACTGCGAGCGGCCGGCGCTGATCGACATCTCCTCGTCGTCGACGCTGACCTCGACCGCACCGGCGGGCAACGCCTTGACGATGTCGGCCACCAGTCGAGCGGGTACGACGGCCGATCCGTCGCGATCGCTGTGCACCGGGACCGACAACTGGATCGTCAGCTAGAGGTCGGTGCCGGTGACGGACAACTCGCCGTCCTTGACGTCGAGCCGGACACCAGACAGCACCGGCAGCGTGCCGGTCCTGCTCGTGGCGGCCCGCCCGGCGGTGGCCAGTGCATCGGCCAGGATCTCTCGCTCACAACGGAACTTCACAGTGCCGCCCTTCTCCCCAATATGTGATGTACAGAATTAGCAGTAGTAGTAGGAGCTGTGGATTGGGGACAACTCCTCGTTCCCCCAGCGTACGGCGTCCGCGACGTCGCGCGCTGTTGTCCACGCGCGTCCACACCGCGCGGATGACGCCCGTGTGATTCGGTGGACGACACACGGTTGTCCACCGCGCGCCCACGCGTTGTCCCTGGGGTCGTCCACAGCCCTGTGCGCGATGTCGGTGCGCTCATGAGAGCTTCAGCTTCTGCAGGACGTCGGTGACCTGCTCGTAGATCGCCTGGCGTTCGCCCATCTGGCGTGCGATCTTCTCGACGGCGTGGATGACGGTGGTGTGATCGCGGCCACCGAACAGGCGGGCGATGCTCGGATAGCTCAGGTCGGTGAACTCACGGAACACGTACATGGCGATCTGCCGGGCGGTCACCAGCGGACGCTGGCGGCTCTTGCCCTTGAGCGCTTCGACCTCGAAGCCGAGGATCGCGGCGATCTCGTCGAGCAGCTCGGCGTCGGTGCGCGGCTTGGGTGGCGTGTTGGTGAGGAGGTCGGCGAGCTGCTGCTGGGCCAGCTCGGTCGTGATCGGCTCACCGCTGAGGCTGGCGAACGCCGTGACCCGGATCAGGGCACCTTCGAGCTCGCGGATGTTCGTGGAGATGTTCGTGGCGATGAACTCGAGCGTCTCGGCCGGAACCATCACCCGTTCGCGCTCGGCCTTGTTGCGGAGGATCGCGAGGCGGGTCTCGAGGTCGGGCGGCTGGATGTCGGTGATCAGGCCCCACTTGAAGCGGCCGCGCAGCCGTTCTTCCAGCGTGGGAATGGCGTCGGGCATGCGATCGGACGAGATCACGATCTGTTTGTTGGCGCCGTGGAGTGAGTTGAAGGTGTGGAAGAACTCCTCCTGGAGCCCCTCCTTGCCTTCGAGGAACTGGACGTCGTCGATCAGCAGGACGTCGATCTCGCGGTACTTGCGGCGCAGCCCGGCCATCGAGTTCGAGCGGATCGCGTCGACGTACTCGTTCATGAAGGTCTCGGTCGACACGTACCGCACCACGTGGTGCTGATAATTGCTGTGCACGTAGTGACCGATCGCGTGGAGCAGGTGGGTCTTGCCCAGACCGGCGGATCCGTAGATGAACAGCGGGTTGTAGCTGCGCGCCGGCGTTTCGGCGACGCGGAGCGCGGCGGCGAGCGGGAACTGGTTGGACGCGCCCTTCACGAACGTCTCGAACGTGTATCGGGGGTTCAGTCCAGCGGCATCGAGGGCGTCGGCCTGCTCGGTCGCGGTGGCCGCGACGTCGGCCGGGGTCGGGGCCGGCGGCTCGGCGGTCGCCTGCTCGACCCGATCGGGCGACTCGTGCACCACGTGTTCGGTCTCGGCCGTGATCACGTCGAAACGGCAGTCTTCCCGGCCGATCTCGGCCAGCGCATCGGTGATGAGCGGCTGGTAGCGGGTCAGGATCCGGTCGCGCGCCAGCGTGCTCGGCACCTGGATCACGAGGCTGGTGTCATCGTCGACCACCTGGGGGACGACCTCGGAGAACGTGGAGTACCAGACCGATTCGGTGAGCTGGGCACGGAGCAGCTGGGCCACAGCCGTCCACACCTCGAACTGATCACTCACCCTCGAAACCTCCGGAGACACCGCACTCACGTCCACACGGTTGTCCACAGCTGTGGACAACTCTGGGACTGGCGTGGACGTCGCAACCTAGCACGATCGCACGAGCCTCCGAAACCGTGGGCTCGGGACATTTTCGCCCTGGTTGCCGCGAGCGGCCGCCCGGCCGTAGCCTTGTCAGGTCGAGATCGCGTACTCGTTCGCGTCTCGCCGCACCAGATCGTGTCGACCCGGCACTGCATCCCGCCGGGTCCCCGAGGAGGACGACGTGAAGCGTACATTTCAGCCCAACACCCACCGCCGTGCCAAGAAGCATGGTTTCCGCGCTCGGATGAGCACTCGCGCCGGTCGCGCCGTGCTCAAGAACCGCCGCGCCAAGGGCCGCGCCCGACTCTCGGCTTGATCCATCGAATCCGCGAGCGCAGTGCGTTCGAACGGTTGGCGTGTGACGGCACGCGGATTCGGCGATCAGCCCTGTGGTGTACCTGGTGTCCCGACCCCGACTCGACCGCGACATGTGTAGCGTTCGCGTTCAGTCGCGCGTTCGGGCCGGCGGTCCACCGCAATCGGATTCGGCGACGCCTTCGGGCGATCCTGGCCGAACTCGACCGCCAGCAGCCCCTGCCGCCGGGCCTGCTGTTGATCGGGGGACGACCCCGACTTCTCGAACACACGTTCGAGAAACTGACGGCGGAGACCACAGCGTTGGTGCAGCAACTCCGGACCACGGACGTCTCCAAGCGATGATGTTGCGGGCGATCGTCTGGTACCAACGCGGTGCCGAGGGTCGACCGTCGCCGTGCCGCTACTTCCCGTCTTGCTCCGAGTACGGCCACGAAGCCATCTCGGTGCACGGCGCGGGCCGTGGTCTGTGGTTGACGATCCGCCGGTTGCTGCGGTGTCGACCGTTCGGCCCGTCGGGCTTCGACCCGGTCCCCCTCCCCCGTGACACTCACCCCGTCGAGAAGGATTCATGATGATCGCTGGCATCTTCGAGTGGCCCGCCGCCGTACTGGCGTGGCTGTACGACCTGACCGGGAACTATGCGCTCGCGATCGGGTTGATCGCCGTGATCGTGATGGCGCTCGTGACCCCGCTGATCCTCAAGAGCACCAAGGGCATGCTCGAGATGCAGCGACTGGCGCCGGAGATGCGCCGCCTGCAGAACGAACACCGTGGTGACCGTCAGAAGCTCAACGAAGAGATGATGAAGCTCTACCAGGAGCACAAGGTCAATCCGATGGCCTCCTGCTTGCCCCTGGTGGCCCAGATGCCGGTGTTCATCATCATGTTCCGCATCCTGCACGGGATGACCTACGAGCCGGCGGGTGGCAACGAGCTCGTGGCCCGAGCCGTGCTCAACGCCGGCGGGGTGCCGTCCGACGAGGCGATCGGGTTCATGCCGCGATACCTGTCGTCGGGGTCCGAGTTGTACCAGTCGCTCGTCCGGTCGACCGAGATGTCGGCGTTCGGCCTCGACCTGTCGGTGTCGCCGTCGGAGATGCTCGGCCAAGACTTCGCCCGCGGTCTCGTGTACGCCGGCCTGGTCGCCGTGCTCGGCGGGCTCTACTTCTTCCAGCAGCGCATGGTCGCTGCCCGGGCCGCTGTGAGCCCGACGATGTCGGAGACGCAGCAGAAGCTGATGCAGTACCTGCCGGTCGTCTTCGCCGTGTTCCAGATCTTCTTCCTGCTCGGCCTGGTCGTGTACTACATCGTCCAGTCGGTCCTCCGGATCCTGCAGCAGTTCTACATCACCAAGCGGTTCTACGGCGGCGACGAGTCGCTCGGCCGCCAAGCCCAGGCTGCGAGCGAACGGGCTCGTGAGTTGGCCAAGGCCGACGGTGGCGGCGGTCCGCTGGCACAGGCCCGTCGCGACCTCGCCGACGCCAAGAAGGGCGGCGGCAAGAACGACGGCAAGTCGGCAGGCAAGAACACGGGCAAGCAGCAGCCGGCCGGCAAGAAGAAGAAGGGCGACGAGCCCGAGCCCGCAGTGCGTCCGTCCAAACGGACCACTCCCCCGAAGAATCGACCGACACCGTCCGCCAAGTCGGGTGGTCGTCCGGCCGGACGTCCAGGAGGACGCCCGGCATCGAGTAACCGCCGCAAGCGCAAGTAGACGTCGGCGCCAATCAGGAGCAGGAGAACAACACGATGGAATGGGTGGAAACCACCGCCAAGACGGTCGCCGAGGCGAAGGATCTCGCGCTCGACCAGCTGGGTGTCGCCGCAGACGAAGCAGAATTCGACGTGCTCGAGGAGCCGAAGTCCGGTCTGTTCGGCCGGGTGCGCGGTGAGGCCCGGGTCCGGGCCCGGGTCAAGCCGACCGCGGTTCGTCCCAAGCAGGAGCGCCGCCAACGGGGTCGCAACCAGAAGCGGGACGGTGGGAAGAAGTCCGGGGGCCGCTCGAAGTCGAGCGGGTCGAACTCGAACGATTCGAACTCGAATGGTTCGAAGTCGGACGACGATCAGGGTGAGGCCCCGGCGGCCGAGCCGAAGCAGAAGGCATCGTCGCGGCCCAAGCAATCGCGTCAGAACAAGGAGAGCAAGCGTATGGAGCAGGACCGTCCCCAATCGGATGTCACCCCGCAGGAGGTGGGCGATGCTGCTGTGACGTTCATGTCCCAGTTGGCCGAGGCGTTCGGCGTCGAGGACGCCCAGACCGACCTCACCGTCGACGGGACCGATCTCGATGTTCGGGTCACCGGCAGCGAGCTCGGCCTGATGGTCGGCCCCGGAGGCCGCACCTTGACCGCGATCCAAGACCTCGTGCGGGTGTCGGCGCAACGCCGCCTCGGTGATCACGAGACCCGGCTTCGGATCGATGTCGGTGGCTACCGCGAGAAGCGCCGCGAAGCGCTCGAGCAGTTCGCTGCCAAGGTCGCGGCGCAGGTCATCGAGTCCGGTTCGCCCAAGGCCCTCGAGCCGATGCCGTCGAGCGACCGCAAGGCGGTGCACGACGCGATCATCGAAATCGACGGGGTCACGAGCCATTCCGAGGGCGACGATCCGAGCCGCCGGGTGGTCATCACCCCCGCCTGAACACGGGCTGATCCAGATAGCTGGTCAACATGACTGATCCACATACTGGTCCACATGGTTGATCGATTGCTCGAAACGCTGCGCGATGCGCAGCGTTTCGGCTTTTTCGGGGACCGACCGATCGAGGAGGCGGCACAACACGCCCGGGGCTTCGTCGACGCCATCGGCCCGCTTCCGCCCGGGGCTCGGCTGGTCGACCTCGGCAGCGGCGGCGGCTTGCCGGGCCTGGTGGTGGCCGACGCCTATCCGCACGTGCACATCGCGCTGATCGACCGGCGTGAGAAGCGGACGGACTTCCTGCGGAGAGCCGCTTCCCGACTCGGATTCGACCACGTCGAGGTGATCGCCGGTGATGTCGCGACCCTGATCGATTCGGTCATCGCCGAGGAACGCCCGTGCTTCGACGTGGTGACCGCCCGGGGCTTCGGTCCGCCCTCGGTGACGCTGACGATGGCGAACGGGCTGATCGGGCCGGCCGGGCGGATCGTGATCAGCGAGCCGCCCGCCGCCGACCGGTGGGACCCCGAACTCCTCGCGGAGCTCGAACTCACGCGGACCCCGGTCGGCCACGTCAGTGTGTTCGCCCGCACCGATCGAGCGTGACCCGTCCGTCGCCGGCGGTTCCGTGGTCACCGTGCCGGTTCCTGATGCGGCTCGTGCTCCCGGGCGCATCCCCGACCTCGGCGGCTGACGGTCTGGTGGCGTTCCCCGGTCCCCGCTGAGCCGGGCGTGCTGTTTCACGTGGAACCATCGGCCGACGCCGAGGAGGTCGCCCGCCGAGGCGTTCGGTCGTCACGCCGCGGTCCGGGTGGTGTTTCACGTGCAACCGCTCAGGCTCGAGCAGTCACGGAGTGCGGCACCGCCTGATGGACCCTCCTGCGGTTCGGCGATCAGACGGGAACCCGGCGGGGTCCTGTCTAATCGGTGAGCCGGGAATCCGGGCGCACCCTGACGCGGCGCTTGCGTCGGTGATCGTCGAGTCGGCGCTGAGTGTTCGGTCGTCGCTCTTGGTGTGAGCGGCCGGGCATCCGGGGATGCGATCACGCCTGTGGTCCCTCCGACCGATCGTCCGGGAACGTTCAGGGTGTCCCGAGCGCCGGGGTGGGCGTGGGACCGTGGCGTTCTCGGACTGCCGAGTGCGGTCATGAGCGGTCGGTGCCACGTTTCACGTGAAACCGCCTGAACTCGGGAACTCCGATGCCCAGGAATCCAGAACGTCAGGGATACCGATGCTCGTCAAGCGGTCGACGTACGGGAGGTGGGCGCAGCCATGAGTGTTTCACGTGGAACGCCAGCGACACCCGGGGTTGCCGGACACCCGGTGAGAACGTTGGCGCCCGGCCAGCGACTCCTGCTCCGGCCGGCCCGCCAGGTGAGTGTGGGGTTTCCCGACCGACGGCTCGGCTCCGGCCGGCCCGCCGAGGTTTCACGTGGAACCGTCACACCGATGTGTGTGACGAGCGTGACCATCCTCGCAATTGGGATCGCGACGGGCCAGACTATGGACAATGGACGCCGAAGCACCTCGCCCCACGGGGCGGCCACTCCCCCGCGTCATTGCCGTCGCCAACCAAAAGGGCGGCGTCGGCAAGACCACCACCACGATCAACGTCGGTGCCTGCCTGGCGGAGATGGGTCTCCGGACTCTCGTGGTCGACCTCGACCCGCAGGGCAACGCCTCCACCGGCCTCGGCATCGAAAACCGTGGCCTCGAGACCTCGATGTATCACGTGCTCATGCACGACGTGCCGTTGGAGAACTGCATCGAGCCCACCGACGTCCGCAACCTGTTCGTGGCGCCGGCCAGCCTCGACCTCGCCGGCGCGGAGATCGAACTCGTTCCTGCCTTCAGTCGTGAGACCCGTCTGAAGAACGCGATCGCGGCGGTCATCGACGACTACGACTATGTGCTCATCGATTGTCCGCCGACGCTCGGGCTGCTGACGGTCAACGGTCTGGCGGCGGCGACCGAGGTGATGGTGCCGATCCAGACCGAGTACTACGCCCTCGAGGGCCTCGGCCAGTTGTTGCGCAACGTCGACCTGGTGAAACGCAACCTCAATCCGACACTCGAGGTCTCGACGATCGTGTGCGTGATGTACGACGCGCGGACCAAGCTGTCCGACCAGGTGGTGCAGGAGGTTCGCGAGCACTTCGGCGACAAGGTGGTGCGGAGCGTCGTGCCGCGGTCGGTCCGCCTGTCGGAGGCACCGTCGTTCGGTCAGCCGATCATCACGTTCGATCCACGATCGCGCGGCGCGGTCGCGTATCGAGATGTAGCCAAGGAGGTTCACGATGGCGCGGCGTAGTGGTTTGGGCAAGGGCCTGAGTTCGTTGATCCCGCCGGGCGAGGCAGAACCGGGGGAGTCGGACGCGGGTGCGTTCCTGCGTGACATCCCGGTCGGTGACGTCACTCCCAATCCGAATCAGCCGCGTGTGCATTTCGACGAGGAGTCACTCGCCGAGCTCACCGCGTCGATTCAGCAGCTCGGTGTGCTGCAACCGATCCTCGTCCGTCCGACCGAGGGCGGGTTCGAACTGATCGCAGGGGAGCGGCGTTGGCGGGCGGCCGGTCGCGCCGGGTTGGCGATGATCCCGGCGGTGATCCGCGAGACCGACGATCTCGCGTCGGTCGAGCAGGCGCTCGTCGAGAACCTTCACCGCCAGGACCTGACCGCACTCGAAGAAGCCGCGGCCTATCAGCAGCTGATCGAGGACTTCGATCTCACGCACGAACAGCTGGCCGACCGGGTCGGCAAGAGCCGCTCGTCGATCACGAACACGCTGCGGCTGCTCGGGCTACCACCGGGCATTCAACACTTGCTGGCCGACGGCAAACTCAGTGCCGGCCACGCGCGTGCGCTGCTCGCCACGCCCGACCGGAGCCTGCAGGAATCGTTGGCTCGTCAAGCCGCCGACGAGGGCTGGAGCGTTCGGGCGGTCGAAGAGGCGGTGAAGGCCGGGGGAGTGGTCGAGTCGGAAGACGACGCTCCGTCGCCGGCCGACGTATCGCCGAGTCCGGAGCACGACGGCGCCGGCGTTGCCCCGACCACACGGCTTCGTCCGCCGGGTCTCCTGGAACTCGAGGAGCTGCTCGCCGATCATCTCGAGACGCGCGTGTCGGTACAGATGGGTGCCAAGCGCGGTCGGATCTCGATCGAGTTCGCCGATCTCGAGGATCTCGAGCGGATCTACCGTCGCATGGCCGACTGAATCGACACCGGATCGCCGGTGGATCGTGCCCGGCCTTCCACATAGTACGGACAATTTGAAGCCTCAACATTCGACCCGCGCGTGACGTTCAGTCACAGGGTGGGGAGAATTCTGTGGATAAACCTTCGATATGGGGATGAGTTGGGAGCCGAGCAGGCTCAACCTGGGGATAACACTGGTTTTAGGCCCCAGTCCTCGAGGGCCTCGACCACAGCATGAACGATCTGCGGAGCGTGGTCGAGCGCCTGTTGGATCGCGCCGAGCGTGAACAACACCGCGGGCATCCGCGTTTCGCGCAACACCTGGAGTCGCATGCCCTCGACCTGTGGATCAAGGTCGGCGACGCGTGCCGCGCAGCGCGACGCGATGCGTGCCGCGAGTTCGCGGCCGCCCGCCGACTCGAACTGGGGAACCGCGTAGTAGTGGATCGTCGTGGTCGGCCCGGCCTGGGACTCGAAGCCGATGTACACCGTCGCCGCGAACCGGTTGGCGGTTGCCGCCTGGACGCCGGCATCGGGCTCGTCCGACGCCACCACCGTGGCGCTGCGCTGCCGCAGTGCCTGCACCAGCTGCCGCGACAGCGAACTCAAGCCGCCGAACTGCCCGACGACGATCCGGAGATCACTCAGTGACCGCGCCGTCGCCGTCAACGCCTCGAGCTCGCGCAACGCCGTGATGCCGGGCCCGGTGCCGGTCTGACGCGCGAGTACCTCGAGCGCCCGGACCGTCGACGGACCGCACACACCGTCGACATTCACGCCGCTGTTGTGCTGGAAGTCCTCGAGCGCGCGAGCGGTGGCCGGCCCGAAGATGCCGTCGACACGACCCGAGTCGAACCCGATGCGCGCCAACGACGATTGGAGTTCGGCGACGTCGTCGCCACGCAGGTTCGGCGCGACCAGCATCAGCAGCCGGTCACCGAGCTTCCAGGACGCCTCGACGATCGCCCGCCACGTGCCCTGGTCACAGCGTCCGGTGACACGCAGACCGCGCTGCTGCTGGAAGTCGAGCACACAGCGCTCGGTGACCGCGCAGAAAAAGCCCGCCTCGGCGCCGACCGGCGGGAAGCCGGCGGTACCGAGGCGGCGTTGCAGGTCGCGGATCGCTTCGCCGCGCTGACCGGGGATCAGTGGGAAGTAGCCAGAAATTCGTCGAGCTCCTGGAGGAGGGCACCCTTGCCCTTGGCACCGACGATCTTCTTCTTGACGTCGCCGTCCTGGAGGACGAGGAGCGTGGGGATGCTCATGACGCTGAATCGCATGGCGATGTCCGGGTTCTCGTCGACGTTGAGCTTCGTGATGTTGAGCTGGTCACCGAGTTCGCCGGCCAGTTCCTCGAGAATCGGAGCGATCTGCTTGCACGGGCCGCACCATTCCGCCCAGAAGTCGACGAGCACGGGTGCCGACGAGCCGTTGACCGTCTCGTCGAAGCTCGCACTGGTGAGGTTGGTGATCCCGTTGGCCATGTTCTCGATCCTTTGCTTCGCGCCCGGAGGGGCGTAGGGGAGTGTACCGAACGGAAACCGGAGGCCCGAGTCATCTATTCCGTGTCGATGGTCGGTGCACGGTCAGCCACGACAACAGCGAGCGGCAACACCTGGCTGTTTCACTGGTTGTCGAGGTACGAGACTTGTGAGACAGCCCGCTGAAGCCACGCGCCTGGAGCGTTGGGAGCAGATCGCTGCCAGCTGTCCGGAACTCCGTGAGTGGGTCAAGGCTGCCGGACCGCTGCTGATTGCGACCATGGGGGTCGTGTCAGCGCTCGTGGTCAGGCTCTGGTGAGCTGTGTCGAGTTCGGACTGAACCGGCTCGAGCACCGGCCGCCGTTCAGGCGTCGACTTGGGTGGGAGCCCAGTGTTCTTCGATGGTGGCGACGTCGTCGTCTTCGCGATCTTCGAGCCAACGCTCGGCGTCGATCGCAGCCATACAGCCCGATCCGGCGGCGGTGATCGCCTGGCGGTACGTGTGGTCCTGCACGTCACCGCAGGCGAAGACGCCGTCGACGTTGGTGTAGGTCGACGAGCCCTTGGTGATCAGGTAGCCGTTGTCCTCCATCTCGAGCACACCCTTGAACAGGTCGGTGTTGGGCCGGTGCCCGATCGCCACGAACAGGCCGGTCACGGCCATGTCGGACACCGCACCGTCGACGGTGCTGGTGACCTGGATGCCCTCGACCCGGTCGTCACCCTTGATGGCGGTGACCGTGTGGTTCCACAGGAACTCGATCTTCGGATTGGCCATCGCCCGGTCCTGCATGATCTTGGAGGCGCGCAGCTCGTCGCGTCGGTGGATGATCGTCACCTTGTCGGCGAACTTGGTCAGGAACGTGGCCTCCTCGATCGCCGAGTCGCCGCCGCCCACCACCGCGATCTCCTGACCGCGGAAGAAGAAACCGTCACAGGTGACACACGTCGACAGACCGTGCCCCATCAGGCGCGATTCCTCCTCGAGGCCGAGCATCAGCGATTGTGCGCCGGTCGACACGATGATCGACTTGGCCCGGTACTCCTGGTCGCGCACCCACACCGTGAACGGCCGCTGGGAGAAGTCGACCCGGCTGACCTTCTCGGTGATGAACTCGGCGCCGAACCGTTCGGCCTGCGAGCGGAAGTTCATCATGAGCTCTGGGCCCATGATGCCCTCGGGGAACCCCGGGAAGTTCTCGACTTCGGTGGTCAGCATCAACTGGCCGCCCGGCTGGTCGGAGGTGGACGACGGTTCGCCCTCGATGACCAGCGGGGCCAGGTTGGCGCGAGCGGTGTAGATCGCAGCGGTCAGGCCGGCGGGGCCGGAACCGATCACGATGACGTTGCGGACTTCGGACATGGTTGCCTCCCGGGGGGCGAAGAGCGTGGTGTCAGGCTTCGGTGCTGTGACGCTTCGACATGAGGAACCATCCGGCGACCGTCAGGATTCCACCGACGACGAAGTAGCTCACGTACACCGACTTGTCCCACTCGAGGAAGATGTCGAGCAGCGACTGCAGGCCGCGCGTGGCGATGATCAACAGCAGGACGATCGCGACCATCCCGAGGAACAGGCTCATCAGGCCGAACACGACACCACGCACGACCTTGATCGCGTTGTTCGTGGTCTTGTCGCGCACGTTGCCGACGAACGTGGTGATCTGTTCGGTCAGGTCGGTCGCCCAGTTGGGGTCGGTCAAGGGATTGCCCGGCATGCCCTGAACTGTAGCGGTGATACCGGACCCCTCCGGCATGAGCGGCCTACTCGGCGGAGAGCGAGCCGACCAGCACCTCGACACACGAGTCGGTGCGCAGCGCCGCCACCAGGCCGTCGGCTTCCCGAACGTCGATGTAGACGGGCACCACTGCGTCGTCGAGCACGAGCGTCGCCTCGTCGAGGATCTGGCGTGCCTCGACGCACTTGTGGTTCGGGGTCGGCGGCAGCTCCCCGGCGTTGCGCAACCCGATCAGGTAGGCGCCGTACACGCCGAGTTCGGCATCGTCGCTGATCGGCGCCGACGGGTCGAAGTCGTCGGGCACCTCGCGAGCGGGCGCCGAGTCGCCCTCCGGGTCGTCCGCGGTCGCCGACGACATGTCGGCGCTGTCATCGGCGCCCGGCTGGGCGGTGACTTCACCATCGTCAGCGGCGAGGACCTCGTCGGCCGTATCGGCGCCACCGGCGTCGTCGGCGGCTTCATCGGCCGCGTCGTCGGCGGCGTCGTCGGCGGGCGCCAGCTCGGCGGCCATCTCCTCGGAGTCGCCGACCGACTCGGTGAAGGCGCCGTCACGGTCGACCGCCGGCTCCGCCGAGTCGGCCACATCGGACGAGTCGTCGTCGCCCCGGCCGGCTTGGGAGACGATGATGCCGAGGCCGGCGACGGCCACGACGGCAGCGGCGACCCCCAGCAGCTTGGCGTAGGGCGGGCGTCGGCGGAACGGCACCACCGGGGCGGCGTGGGGTGCCGGCTCGGACACCGGAACGTCGTCGGCCCCGGTGGCGCTGACGTCGGCGTCGAATGCAGCCATCGCGGCGCCGATCGCCGACTCGCGGACATCGGCGCTCGGCCCCGGCACGTCACGCAGCTCGGACTGGAGGGCGCGGAGCTGTTCGACCTCGGCCATCACCTCGGGGTCGGCTTCGGCGATCCGACGTTCGTCGGCGGTGAGTTCACCGTCGAGGTACGCGTTCGCGAGGAAGTACTGCTCGTCGTTCATGGGTCGTTGGGGGGATCGCTGATTGGACGTTCACCGGGTGGGTCCTGGTTCCCGAGTTTCTCGACGAGCATCCGCCGACCACGGGCGATCCGGGATTTGACGGTACCGACGGGCACCCCGAGCGCCTCGGCGATCTCCGCGTAGTCGAGATCGCCGACGTCGCGCATGACGACCGCGGCCTTGAACTCCTCGGGCAGGTCGGCCAGCGCGGCGTCGATCGTGATCCGATCGGTCACGTCGTCGATGTGGCGATGCGCGAACTCGTCGGCCTGTTCGGGCGCCTCACCGTCGTCGTCGACGACGTGCAACTGCGGACGCCGTTTGCGCTTGCGGAGCTCGTCGAGCGCGGTGTTGGTGGCGATCCGGTACACCCACGTGCCGAACGCCGAACGCCCGTCGAACTTGTCGATGTTGCGGACGACGCGGATCATCGCCTCCTGCGCCGCGTCGTCGGCGTCGCGGGTGCTGCCGGCGATGCGGCGACACACGGCGTGGGCACGGTCGTAGTGGCGGCGCAGCAGCTGGTCCATGGCGGCGCCGTCGCCCCGCTGTGCCGCCGCGACGAGATCCTCGTCGGAGCGTTCCAGGGTGCTCACGGCCCGAAGGAGATCTCGCCGAGCCGGCCCCGGTAGGGGTTCGCCGACGTGCACACCTCGTCGGGGCCGAGTTCCTTCAGCCAGACGAGCAGATAGTTCGCCGGTTCGGTGATCTCGACCTCGACCGTGCCGGGCGAGTCGTCGAACCGGGTGTCGCCGACCCTGCTCCAGCCGTCGAGCTCGGTGGGAGCGGCATCGCCGTTCGCCGTCATCACGTCGATCTGGTACGGCCCGTTGGCCGACTCGACCGACAGGGTGCCGGTGGCGGCCCCGTTGAGCCCGAGGATCAGACCGACGCCGCTCTTGCCGCCCATGTAGCGATCTTGGTAGCACTCGGTCGGCCACATCGTGCTCTCGCTGCCGTCGGCGATCGCCAGGCTCGCCTGCGCGTCGTTCTCCTGGCCGTTGTCGCCGTCGGGATCGAACGCCTGCACGGTGATGATCCGTGCATCGGCGGGGTCGATCACGTTCGCCGCAGCGGCGACATCGCCGCCGTCGCCGTCGCCGGTCGGATCGGGTTCCGCCACGGCCTCGTCGGCCGGCGGTTCGGCCGTGTCGCTCTGGCCGGTGCTCGAGTCGGTCTGTGTGGCGTCGGCGTCGGGTGTCTCGCCGACCGGGGTCAGATCGTCGGCCTTGTCGCCCCGGTTGACGCTGACGAACAGCACCAGGGCGACGACGAGCGCGGCCGTCAGCAGGGCGCCGACCGCGATCAGACTCGGGGTCCATCGCTGCTCGTCCTGGCGCGCCGGCGCGCCACGGATCGGCTTGGGCGCCGACGGGGTGCTGTCTCGTCGGGGCAGCGGAGTGGTGCCGCCGTCGGGTCGCCGGGCCGCCGGACG
>CAXAWD010000027.1:0-16101 GCA_963972325.1 uncultured Acidimicrobiaceae bacterium | reverse complement strand
GCTGCCCGCTCGTCGTCGGTGGGGCCGGGCCGCTGCTTCTTGATGTCGTCCCATCGGGAGTAGTTGGCCATGTCAGGTGCTCCTGCGGGTTGAGCCGAGCGCATTCCTCGGCGATCTTGCGAGCTCGGGCGATCTCGGCTCGTTCGTTGTTGCGTTGCTTGCGGAAGGTGGTGAGCAGGATGATCCGGTTGTCGGTCGTGAATCGGTAGGTGATCCGCCTTGCCGTCGGCCCGAGCGAGAATCGGAGCTCGAAGAGGCCGTCGCCGATCAGGCTGACCCCCCGATCTCACCGGCCGTGTCGTGCCGAACCGTCTCGTCGGCGTTCACGGACGACCCGCTCGCGAGCGACCCGGCAACAGCACCGACGGTCAGCGCACCAGCCGCGACGAGGCGACGCCAACCGCGGCCACGCGGCCGAGTGAAGTGCGCGTGAACGTCCATCGAGACGAGCCGAGGTATCGCCGGTCAACGCCATCAAGAGATCGCGCCACCCCAACCGGACCGCCGAATGCGTGAACGAACTGCAGGACTGTTCCGCAGTTCGATCACGCGTTCGCCCGGTGTCCCGGGGGCAGAGGCCGTCGGTGAGGAGGCCGACTGCGCCTCGCCCGTCACCTGCAGCACGTGACCCGACGGGGTGCGAGGTGGCGACGGTCCGTTTCAGCCGCCGGGTTCGAGGAGGCCGGTTTCGTAGGCGTAGACCACGGCGTGGACACGGTCGCGCAACGCGAGCTTCATCAGGATCCGTTTGACGTGGGTCTTCACCGTGCTCTCGCCGACGATCAGCTCGGCAGCGATCTCCTTGTTCGACAGGCCCTGCGCGATCAGTACCAGCACCTCGCGTTCGCGGTCAGTGAGCCGGTCGAGTTCGCGGTTGCTGACGTCGGTCGGCGTCGGCCCGTCGGCGGTCGCTCGCGAGAACTCGCGCATCAGCCGACGTGTCACCGACGGCGCCAGTAGCGCGTCTCCGCCGGCGACGACGCGGATCCCGGCGAGCAAGTCTTCGGGCGGGGTTCGCTTGAGCAGGAACCCGCTGGCGCCGGCGCGAACCGCGTCGTACACGTACTCGTCGAGTTCGAACGTGGTGAGGACGAGTACCCGAATCCCGTTCGGTTCGTCGGCGTCGGTGGCCAACTCGCCGACGATCCGCCTCGTCGCCTCCAGCCCGTCCATGCCCGGCATGCGGATGTCCATCAGGACGACGTCGGGCTCCAGCGACCCGGCGAGTTCGATTGCGGCGTTGCCGTCGCCCGCCTCGCCGACGACCTCGAGGTCGTCCTGGGTCTCGATCATCATGCGCAAGCCGGCGCGGACCAGGACGTCGTCGTCGACGATCAGCACTCGGATGGTCATCGGTCGTCCTCTGCTCGTGGAATGTGTGCCTCGACGCGGTAGCCGCCACCGGCGCGCGGCCCGGTCGTGAGCCGGCCGCCCAGCAGCTCGACGCGCTCGCGCATCCCGATCAGCCCGCGCCCGCCGCCGGACGTCGAGGTGGCGGCGGCGCCGCGTCCGTCGTCGAGCACCTGGACGAGGAGCTCGCTCTCGTCGCACCGCAGCGTGACCTCGATGTGGGCCAGGCCGGCGTGCTTGACCGCGTTGGTGAGCGCCTCCTGCACGATGCGGTAGGCGGTGGCGCTGGTGGTCCGCTCGACGGTCCGGTCGAGTTCAGTCGGGCACTCGTCCACGAACTCGATGTCGGCACCGGCGGCCCGCACCCCGTCCACGAGTCGGCCGATGTCGGCCAGGCCGTAGGCGGGTTCGAGCGGTGCGGTGTCGTCGGTGGCGCGCAGGAGACCGAGCATGCGGTCGAGGTCGCCGAGCGCGAGCCGCCCGACCCGCTCGATCTCGCGCAGCGAGCCCACAGCGCGGTCGTCCTGGGTGGCGAGGCGGGCGGCGCCGGCCTGCATCACCATCACGTTGACGGCGTGGCCGACGGCGTCGTGCAGTTCGCGGGCGATCCGGTTCCGTTCCTCGGCGACCGCCTGGCGGGCGACGGCGTCGACCGCGGCCTGGGTAGCGGCCGCGTGTTCGGCGAGGGCCGCCTGGCGTTCTTGGGCTGCACGGGCCTGACTCCCGAACGCCCAGCCGACCAGGAAGAACATGGCGAAGACGAACCGGGTGCCACCGTCGAACGAGTCGATCTCGCCGGGCCCGTAGAAGGTGATCGGCCACACGGCGAGCAGCGCGATCGCCAGGATCGTCGCCGACACCCGTGGCGGTCGGGTGAGCGCCCCCGTGTATGAGAGCGGCACCAGCGCGAGCGTCCCGTTGCCCTCGCCGTACTCGAAGGCGGCGACGAGGTAGATGCCGATCGCTGCTGCGAGCACGGTGAGTGGGGCGAGACGCCGGACGACGATCAGCGCGGCCGGCCCGAGGACGAGGAGCCAGCCGGGGAAGCCGACGGCGCCGAACTCGTCGACGGCGTCGGGCCGGGTCATCTGGACGACCGTGACGAACACGAGTGTCAGCGCCCCGCAGGCGTCGGCGACGAACCAGATCGGGGCGCGATTCGGGGTGCGGTCGGGAGCGAACCACGTCATCACGTGAATCGACAGTACCGGTCGCCCGTCGGTTGGTCGTCCCCCCGTGGGGGGACGCGGCGTCACCCCACGGGCCACGGTTCGCGACCGCCCCGTGGAGGGACGACCGCGACGGGGATCACGAGGAGAGTGGTCACCAGCACCAGCCACACCCAACCAGAAAGCACCGCACCATGAGCATCACCACCCGTCAGCCCGTTCCGACCACCTCCATCGACGACCGCAGCCACCGCATCGGTGGCGTCGCCGCCGTCGTCGCCGCCCTCACGTTCGTGTTCGGCATCGTCATGGCCGTCACGGGCATGTCCGACTACACGATGGGCGATCCGAGCCCGGCCGAGTCGGTCGACTTCCTCGTCGCCCACCAGGGCTCGCTCCTGGTCTGGTACCTCGTCATCTTCATCGTGTTCGGCATCGCCCTGGTGTCGCTCGCCCTCGACCTGCACCGACGACTGGCACCGGCCACGCCGATGCTGGCCAAGACGGCCACCGCCTTCGGGTTGATCTGGGCGGGCCTGATGTTCGCCACCGGGATGATCTCGAACATCGGGATCGAGGTCGTCGCCGACCTGGCCGGCTCGCATCCGGACGACGCCCCCGCCGTGTGGTCGTCGATCGACGCCGTCACCGACGGTCTCGGCGGCGGCAACGAGCTGGTCGGCGCACTGTGGATCGGCCTGATCAGCCTGGCCGCCCTCGCCTCGGCCGCCCTGCCGAAGGCCCTCAACTGGTTCGGCGTCGCGACGGCTGTGGGCGGACTGGCCACCCTCGTCCCCGGCTTCGAAGCCGCCGAGATGGTGTTCGGCCTCGGCTCGATCGCCTGGTTCGTCTGGATCGGCATCGCCCTCCTCCGCGACCGCACCGCCTGACCCGAGGCCCCTCCCACCAACGCACACCAACTCACCACGCACGACACACAGGAGTCCATCATGACCATCACCACCGATCCCACGCCCGCCTTCGCCCCGCCCGAAGCCGGCGCCGCCCCGACCACCGGGTTCGCCGCCAGCGCCACCGACGCGGTCAAGACCTACGGCCGCGGTGACGCCGCCGTCCACGCACTCGACGGCGTCACCGTCGGCTTCGAACGGAACCGCTTCACCGCCATCATGGGCCCGTCCGGGTCGGGCAAGTCGACGCTCATGCAGACCGTCGCCGGACTCGACACGCTGACGTCCGGCTCGGTCGCCATCGGCGGCGTCGAACTCTCGTCGCTGAACGACAAGCAGCTCACCCGCATGCGTCGCGACAAGATCGGCTTCATCTTCCAGTCGTTCAACCTGGTGCCGACGCTGACCGCCCGGGAGAACATCCTGCTGCCGCTCGACCTCGCCGGCCGCAAGGTCGACGCCGACTGGCTCGATCACGTCGTGTCGACCGTCGGGATGGGGGAGCGTCTCCGCCATCGCCCGACCGAGCTGTCGGGCGGCCAGCAGCAGCGCGTCGCCGTGGCCCGTGCGCTCGTCAGCCGCCCCGAGATCGTGTTCGGTGACGAGCCGACCGGCAACCTCGACAGCCGCGCCGGCGCCGAGGTCCTGTCGTTCCTGCGTACCGCGGTGCGCGAACTCGACCAGACCGTCGTGATGGTCACCCACGATCCGATCGCTGCGTCGTACGCCGACCGGATCGTCTTCCTCGCCGACGGACGCATCGTCGACGAGTTGTTCTCGCCCACGCCCGACTCGGTGCTCGACCGCATGAAGCGGTTCGAGTACTGACCCGGCGACCTCCACGAAGGGACACGCCATGTTGCGCCTCTCCATCCGTTCGCTGCTCGCCAAGAAGCTGCGATTCATCACCACGGCGGTCGCCATCGTCCTCGGCGTCGCCTTCACGGCGGGGACGATGATCCTCGCCGACACCATGTCGGCGTCGTTCGGCACCGCGATCGAGGGCGTCGCCGACGGTGTCGACGTGGTCGCCCGCGGTCACCGCCTCGACCCCGACGACCCGCTCACCGCCCGAGCCGAGATCCCCTTCGACACGCTCGACACGATCGCCGACCTTCCGGGTGTGGCTGCCGCTGCTCCCTACTCGGAGGGCTACACCGAGGTGATCGGCGCCGACGGTTCGACGATCGACGTGATGCAGAGCGTCGGGTTGAACTGGATCGACGACGACGTCTTTGCGTTGTACGAGGTCGTCGACGCACGTGCCCCGTCGACCAGTGGTGAGGTCGCACTCGGCGACAACACCGCGGAGCTGGCCGACGTCGCGATCGGTGACCCCGTCGACCTGCTCACGGTGCGCGGCCGCGAGACGTTCACCGTCGTCGGCTTCACCCAGCTGTCGGGCGGTTCGACGTTCGGCAACACCGGCTTCGTCCACTTCACCGACGCCGACGCCGACGGCCGCATCACCGAGCCGGGTCAGACCGACTGGGTGATCGCCCGCGGCGACGGTTCGGTCACGCCCGACGCGCTGGCCGCCAGCGCCTCGCTCGTGCTGCCCGACCAGAGCATCGTCACCGGCCAGGGCATGATCGACGAACAGCAGGACGACGTCGATCGCGCGGTCGACCTCATCCGCACGATCCTGCTGGTCTTCGGGTTCATCGCCTTGTTCGTCGGTGCGTTCACGATCGCCAACACCTTCACGGTGACCATCGCCCAGCGGACGAAGGAGCTCGCCCTCGTGCGAGCGATCGGTGCCGGTCGCCGTCAGGTGCTCGGTTCGGTCGTGATCGAGGCCGCCGTGCTCGGTGTCGTCGCCGCTGCCGCAGGCGTCGTCGCCGGCATCGGCGTCGCCGCCGGGCTGATCGAGCTGTTGGCCACCTTCGGTCTCGAGTTCCCCGACTCCGACCTCGTCATCGCCACCCGGACGATCATCTGGTCGATGGCGACCGGCGTCGGCGTGACGATCGGGTCGGCCCTGCTGCCCGCTCGTCGCGGCGCCTCGGTCGCCCCGGTCGAGGCGATGCGCGAGGCGTCGACCGAGGCACCGGGTGTCCCTGTCCGCCGCACGGTCGTCGGCCTGGTCGCCGCCGTCGTCGGTGTCGCCCTCCTGATCGTCGGTGGTTCCGACGGGAACGCCAAGACGGTCGGTTACGGCATCGCCCTCGCCTTCGTCGGTGCACTCGCACTTGGCCCCGTGCTCGTCCGCCCGGTCGTCGCGGCCCTCGCCGTGCCGCTCGGCTGGTTCGGTGCGAGCGGTCGTCTCGCCGCTGCGAACGCCCGCCGCAACTCGAAGCGGTCGGCCGCCACGGCGTCGGCGCTCACGATCGGCGTGATGCTGGTCGCCGGTGCAGCGATGTTCGCGAGCACCGCGTCGGAGACGGTGCGCGGCGATGTGGAAGAGGTGTTCGTCGCCGACCGGATCGTGCGTTCGCTCGGGATGAGCCCGGGCATGCCGACCGAACTCGCCGACGCCATCGCCGACATCGACGGCGTCGGCGTCCTCCCGATGCAGACCGCCGATGTGTCGATCGACGGTGACATCACCGCCGTGACGGGCCTCGACCTGGCCGCCGCCGACGGCTTCCTCGACGTCGAGGTGCTCGACGGTGCGATTGACGCCACCTCGTTGGCGGTCGGCGATCAGCTCGCCGCCGACCAGGGTTGGGCGATCGGCGACTCGGTCGACATCACCTTCGCCGACGGCACGTCAGCGAAGCTCCAGATCGGGGCGATCCTCGACGAGGGCGCCGCGCTCGAACCGGTCATCGCTCCGTACGACCTCGTCGCCGCTCACGGCATCGGTCTCGACCGGCTCCTCTTCATCGACGCCGGCGACGACGCGATCGCAGCGGTCGAGGCGATCACCGACCAGATGCCGACCGCCACGGTCGAGACGGTGTCGGAGCTCTCCGACGCGATCGCCGGCACGTTCGACACCCTGCTCACGATCGTGCTCGGCTTCCTCGGGTTGGCGATCGTGATCGCCGTGCTCGGCATCGCCACCACGATCGGTCTGTCGGTGCACGAGCGCACCCGTGAGCTGGGTGTGTTGCGGGCGGTCGGCATGAGCCGCAGCCAGCTGCGCCGCTCGATCCGGTTGGAGGCGATCGTCATCGCCCTGTTCGGCACGGCGATCGGTGCCGCCCTCGGCATCGGTGGGACCTGGGCCCTGCTGAGGACGTTGGCCGACGACGGCTTTGCCGATCCGGTCCTCCCGATCGGGCCGCTGGTCGGCACGGCGATCGGAGCGATCCTCGCCGGCACCGCCGCCGCCGCCCTCCCCGCCCACCGAGCCGCCAGGCGCAAGGTCCTCGACGCCATCCGCGCCGACTGACGAACAGCCCAGACCGGGCACGGATGTGGTCTGACCAGGTCCGTGCCCGGTTGCGACAACGACATCAACGCCCTCGTCTCAACGAGCACCTCTTCCGCCATGGCCGCGACGTCAACGACCTTCTCGTCATCTCACTCGGACGCGGTATCGGGCTCGGCATGGTCCTTGACGGCCGCAGCCGATCTGGCGCCGTCGGCGGCGCCGGAGAGTTCGGACACATCACCATCGATCCCAACGGACCGATGTGTGCCTGTGGCAAACACGGATGCCTCGAAGCGCTCGTCGGCATTTCGCGTGGAGCGGACGACGGGAATCGAACCCGCATCATCAGCTTGGAAGTGGCACGAAGCTGATTCGGCGGGCAGCGCCGTGACCTGCCGAAACGTGCTGTGAGCAGGCGGTATGTCGGATGTGTCGCCGTCGAGACTGTCCCGTGTTGTCCGCTGTGTCCGGCTGGTGTCGGCTGTTCCAGGCACGCTGTAGGCACGAGAGGTAAGCCGTCCCGCTTTCGTTACCCGGGTGATGCGAGCGTCACCAGATCGATGTTCGGGCGCGTCGAGCCCAGCGGAAGTTGGCCGTACGTGGTGTTCCGCGTGAGCCACGCCACTTGGCCGCCCGGCCACTGCGTCTTCAGTTGCGATGGGAATCGGACAACGATCCAGAACTGGACTTGGAGCCTCGGGAGCGCAAGGACGAGGCCAGCGGAGAAGCGGTTGATGCCGGCTGTGGCTGGTTGGCCTTGCATGGTCGGTGTGAAGACCGCTGTGGTGAAGATCGTGCCCGAGTCAACCGTTGCGGCGCCGAGGGACACCGCCTTCGACATCTCCCCGAGATCGTCGTCCTTGATGCGAGTCCCATCCTTCGGGTTGAGGATGACGGGCGACTGGATCTCGCCTTCGCTGATCAGCTCGGGCGAGCCCCAGATCTCGCCGAGGGCCTTCACCCAGAGCACTTTGAGCATGTATCGCCGGATGACTGCCAGACCCGTGTTGCCGAGACGATCGGACGGCTTTGCGACCCATCGCCGAACGGTCCCGGCGAAGGAGTGGTCGAGCTTCTGCATCCACCCGTTGTTGCAGTCTGCGCATACGCACGTGACGAACTCGTCGGCGATCGAGTGGGATCGCTCGGCCACGTACTCGGGAGTGAGCTGTTCGAGCGGGATGTCGATCTCGATGTGGATGTCGTCGAGGTCGAAGCCCGCAAGGTCCAGGACGCGCTTGGACATCGGGTGCTCGCGGGTCATCTCGCCGGGCGACCAGCAGAAGATGCATCGCTGCGAGTCGTCCTGACCGCTAGCCATCGCAGTTCCGCCCGGCGACACTCGTTGGTGCGCCCCTCCACCTGGCCAGAGCTACCACTCGGAGGCACCTGAGCAGTTGAGTCGCATGCTCTCCTCTCGAATGCGCCGCAAGTCATCGTCACCTGCGGATTCCCGAACCTTCGAGACGAGGTCGGGCAGGTAGTGGCAGCCCCAGAACGGGGGCTCGGTTCCAGCGAGGAGGTGAGCTAGCAGTCGAGCGTACGCCGCTGGTGCGCGATGGGCGTGTTCGCTCAAATGATGAAGAAGGTCGCCGTGCTGTTGAATGCCAGCTGGCACGGCGACGGCCAGCTCGACCGCCTCGTCGATCGAGCTGTCCAGGTGCACGGCCCAAGCAGCGAGGGCACCGGCTTCAGCCTTGGTGAGCTGTGACGGCACGCTCTCGAGTCGCTGCGCCCAGTATGTACCGATCCAACGGTCCCATTGGTGGCGCCGCGCATCCGGATCCAATCGCTCGAGCATCCACGCAATCTGGTTGTGCCACTCGACCCGATCCGACTCCTCGGCAGAGACGACAAAGTCCGGGATCCAGTCGAGGGGGTCGTGCTCGCTGTAGAGGGCAATGCCAGCTAGGTGATCAGAGAGTTGCCGGCGCAACTCGTCTCGGAGTTCGTCAGCGTGTCGGACAGCGTCGAGGTAGTGCTTGAGGAGGCCTGCGTCAAGCAATCGGTCCGTCCATCGGCCCCAGATCAGGAAGCCGTCCCAGGTGCGTCGAGCACGTGCAGGGTCGTCCCAGCCAAGCAGCGGAACGACGGTCGTTGCAGCCCAATCCGGGTCGGCCGCATGGAAGAAGTGTGACTGGCTGGCGACGACTACCTCGGCGAGAACACCGTGAAGATCGTCTCGCTGGAGCAGCTGCTCAATGGACTCCCGACTAGCGGAGCCGAGTGCGGTCCAACCATCGCGGTCGCTGTTCCAATCATGAGACACGGCACGTAGCCAGAACTCCGCCAGCAGACCCCCCGATGTGTTGATGGCCGTCATCAGCCAGTCGGTCACGTTGTCAGGCACCGGCTCGGGTTCAAGCCTGCGCTCGACCTCTCGGGCGAGTACTCGAGCTTCAGCAACTCGGGGCCAGCGGTCCTTGTTGTCCTGACTGCCGTGGCCACCGAGGAGCCGCACGATCTCGTCGGTCCCGTCCCCGAGTTGAGGACTTCGCAGGCGCTCAACCCCCTGCCGAGCCATTTCGTCGGTGAGCTCGCTTGTCGCCCAGCCACGGATGACTGCGTCGATCAGGTCGTCGTCCAGATCGGCTTCGGGACCGAGCAGTTCGAATCCTGTGGCGGGCTCCTCGTCAACGACTTTGGTGACCAGCGAGACAGCGTCATCCCAGGAGGGTGAACCGATGGAGAACCGAACGTCCTTGAAAGCCAAGAGTTGGTCCAACGCCGCCCTGCGGTCTTCTGCGAGGAGACGCCGGAACTCTTCCGAAGGCATCGGGGCGATATCGCCTCGCGCGCCTCCCTCCGACCATGAGCTGAAATCGGGGTGTTCCCGGGCTGCGAACGTCGGGTTGGCCGTCCGGGCTTCTTCGAGCGCTGTAACTGCGCTCTCCGCACCGGAGTGGTCCTCGATCCAAACGAGAGCGTTGAACGCCTCGTACGCACGCGTCTCCTCATTCTCAACTGACTCTGGGCCTTGCTTGGCGACGTCGACGAGGCGGTCGACCGTCGATTCGCCAGCCGACGGGAGGCATGCTGCAAGGAGTGCAAAGATCTCGTGCCGCAATTGATGATCGAACAGCAACCCACGATCGAGCAGCCACTCCAGCTTCTCGTTCCCGGTTCGCCAGTTGCCAACCGTGACGGCGTGGATCGCGAGGCGCTTCAGGATCGGGCTATCGGACGCGGACCAGGTGTTCACGGAGGTAGCCGTGACCTCAGCGTCGCTTGAAGCGAGTAGCTCGAGGGAATCGCGCGCAGCATCGATCAGGATGCCAACGCGGTCTCCGTAGCGGTCCTGTTCGTGGGGCGCTATCGAGGATCGGCTGAACGAGAGCGGATCCCAACCCGGACCAGCTGAGCCTGCTGCGATGGCGAGCTGTCGAGCCCGACGGAGGTGCCGCTCGGCGATCGCTAGTACGTCGTGGACAACTGGTGAGAGGTTGGGTAGGAAGAGCGACTTCCACGCCTCACGTAGCCAATAGTCATCGCCGCGAATCGTGACCTCGACTCGAGCGGAATCGCCGAAGCCAAGGGAAGGTGCAATCACGGCGCGTGGCTCCGTGAGGTAGTCGAACAGGACGAGCGCAGTCTCCCGCTCGTCAGGGAGCGCACATGCCACGAGCGCGTACTCAAGCCAGTCCCTCCCTTCGCTCGGTGCGCTCTCGACCATCGCGACAATCCACGGCTGCGTCCACGACGGGCGAGGCGACGGTTGCCCATGCAACTGCTGCCCCAGGGCGTGCCAGAGAGCGATCGACATTCGGCCGCCGGCCTCTGCGAGCAGGTTCAGGCCACTTCGCGACAGCTCCTCGCTTCCGAGACACTGCCGCGCGAACCAGTGAGCGAGCTTCCACAAGCCGTCAGACCTTGGCGACTGAGGGTCGAACAGTGCCTGGCCCGCGGGCTGAGTGGCCGCCCACCGAACCCAGGCTTCGCCGCCAGCCAACTCGACAAACAGGCTCAGCAACTGATCGTCGTCGATGACTGAGGTGAGATAGGACTGCTCGTCGGGGACCGTTGTCGGGGGAGCAGCCACAAGCTGCGCGAGCTGCTGCCGATGATCGAGGAGTCCCATGGACATGAGTCCGGCCCATTTGGTAATTGCGTCTCCAAGTGCGGCGTGAGACTCGCCTCTCAGTTCGTACTCGATCGGCCGAATGCGCAGCCTTCGCCAGTCAGGTGCATCAGGATCCGAGGTCAGGACGTAGCGGCTCGAGTTCGGTCCGAGGCTTCTCGCCAAATAGCGCATCACCATGTCGCCGTGGCTGTAGCCGATGAAGAGCACGTGGAATGTGGCGAACATCCGCTCCAGGAATCGTGCTGCCCACGCGTCTCGAAGGTAGGCCCGACCGAAGTCGCCATCCGTCGCAATGAGATGTCGCGCTTCTTGTTGCAGGTTGCCGTGCAGATACACGATTCCGCTGAAGTCGTCGCCCATCGGAAGGGCCGGCGCCTTGTACTCGTCCCACGCGAGTCCCCGTGACCCGCTGGCGGTCGTGAGGTGTAGGTCGTAGTTCGTCGTAACGACGCGCGGGCTTCCGGTCGCGTGGGCCAGTTCGATGATTGCCTCGTGCAGACTGTTGTGTGACGCGCCCGGCAGATCGATGAGCGCCCGGACCCGCTGGTGGACGTCAACGTCTTCGTCCTCGATACGACCGAGAAGCACGTCGGGATTGTCGAGTTCGGCGTCCTCGTACGCGATTCGTGCGCCGTCGGCGATCGTGGACGTTAGGAGTCGGAAGTCAGGCAGTCCCGATGGTTGGTCGCGCGAGGCGCCGGCCCCTACGAAGAGTACGAGCGTTCCATCGCGCGCAGCTTGAACCAGCTCATCGGGGATGTCGACTCCGTTTATCCACACTGGTTCCCAGGGTAGGCGCCGGGTGCGACGCTCCGTCGAAGCCGTTCGTCGGCATGCCCTCACCGAACGTTCTGCTGTCGTCCGACGCGCACCCGTTCGCGTTCGTGCCGACGCCCATGAGCGACCAGGCGTGCATCTCGATTCCTGCAACGACCGATTCCAGATGTCAGCGTTTCCGAACGCTGTCGCTCGCTTGATCCGTCTACACATATGCACCACAGGTGCTGCACGCGTGCGGAAACTCGTTGGGGTGCCTACTTGCGCCGCCGCCTGGTGGGGCCGCTGGCGGCAGCGCTGCAAAGGTGGACTGCACGGCGCAACCAGCCTCTGCCGTCTCCCGCCGCAATGGGTCAGTAGACCTGACCGACGACGTAGCCACGTCGGCCGAAGCACTGGTTGCCGTAGGGGTCCTTGTGCTTGTTCATCGTCGTGCTGCGCTTCTTCCGCTTGAACTGCTTCCCGCAGTAGCTGCACTCGACGATGTACCGCGGTCCGTCGTAGTACGTCGACGTCCGCCTCCTGGGCGAGCGGCGGCCGGTGGAGCGGCGTGGTCCCGGCGTGCCCCTGAATTGCCCCGACATCGCGCTGTCGCCGGCCTTTGCGAGGTGGATCTCATAGCGTGGCTCGAAGTCGATGTCGGTCACTTCGATGTGTCGAACATCGTGGGCGAAGAACGACTTGATGCCGGGCCCACTGTTGCCGCCTGTTGTGTCGTAGGCGTAGAAGTACTCGTGACCAGCGTTGTCGGATCGGACGCGCCGCTTGAAGATGAGCGCGTAGGGCTCAACGAGTCGGGCTCGGCCGTGGTAGTGCAACTCGAGGAGTTTGCGGTCGCTCGCCGCTTCAAGGATCGGGTTGCGGAGGTGGGATGGGTAGAACGCGTACGCCATCGATTGACCTGCAGGCAGCGGTGCGAACAGCTCTTCGATGCCGGAGCGCAGTTGCTCCACTGCGCCCTCGAAGCTGAGCCGGCTGGCGGCGGGCACGACTACCTTGCCCCAGTAGCCGCGGAAGACATCGAGGGGCAGGTCGAGTAGGAGTTGCTTGGCGGCGAGGGGGCTCGGGCCGAAGATCGTCTTCTGAAGGAACACGGTCATCAGCTCGGTTCTGTCGATCGCGATGTCCTGCGAGATGAAGGTCCCGTACACGACGTCGAACAGGTCGTAGCAGTACCGGCGTTGCAGGAGGCACTTGAGCTTGTCGGCGAGCGCTTCCTCGAGCTTGACGCAGCGGATGGTGGCCGCGCACTCGTCCACATCTGAGTAGGGATGGATGAGTCGGCGCTCCTGGGCGGGGAGCACCAGTCGGTCGAACTCGGTGATGTCCATCCGGATGCTGATGTCTACGTGGTCGCGGTCAACGAGAATGTCCTTGAAGTAGAGCCTGTACTTGTAGACCTGCCGGGTGGCGTCGATCTCATGAACGTCAGCGATTCGGTTTCGATCGAGGTCGAAACGAATGCCGCTCGCGGACTCCGCGAACCGGCAGCTCTCGTTGAGCTGGGAAAGGACGTCGTCGCCGTTCAGGCCCTGGTCGACTGAGAAGTCGAGATCGTCAGAGAAGCGGGTGGCGGGGAAGTAGCCCTTCCGAAGTGCGTTGCCGCCCTTGAGCACTGCGGTCCGACCGAGCCGTGTCGTCTGGAAGATCGACGAAATCAGCCATCCGAACACGTAGTCGCGCTGGATGTCAGCGTCGTTCAGCTCGAAGTCGACAGCCTTCTCGCGGAGCTCCTCTCTCGTGATCACGAATCCATTGTCCCATGGGGGTGCGCGCACACTCGGGAGGGTTCTTAGGAACTAGGGACCCTTAGTTGGGAGGGTTTCCGGGAATCGGGAACCGCAGGGTGGGAGGGTTTCCGGGAATCGGGAGGAGCAGCGTTGAGGCCTCACACGAACCCAGGAGGTTCACTATGCCCGGCGAGAAGCGCAAGCCCGGTCGACCGCGCAAGTGGTCATCGGATGCCGAGCGGATGCGCGCGGCCAGAGCTGCCAAGCGCGAAGAACGTCGTGTCGCCGAAGAGCGCGGGGCTGTCCGACGTGAGCAGCAGGAGCGCCGAACGCGTGAGACGTTCTCGACTGCGGCGACAAGCGAATCGGCCACAGAGAAGCCGACACCGGGAGTTCCCGACGACGTCGCTGACGATGACATCTCAAATCGGGCCGAGATCGACAAACTGCGTGCGGAGATCCGCCGTCTTGGGGACGAGTTCGACGACGTCGTCTACGACCGCTGGATCTTCGAGACGCAGTACCGCATGGCCGTACACCGAATGCGGCGGCACGACCCCGACGGCCTCGTATGGCTCGACGACCAGCTACGGCGCTGGGAGATCGGTCGAGAGGGCACCCTCGAACAGCGTCGGCGTGCGCGGCGATCGTGGGAGACTGGGCGCCTGTGACTGATCGCGTCGAGTACCACCCGACGCGCCCTGCTCAGTCGAACCGAACCCGATCGAGGGTCGGGAACTCGAAGTTGTCGAAGAACGTGTAGACGTCGACATCGTGGAGCTCACCACCCTTCGTGAAGAACGCGATGCCGCCGATGGGATCGCCGTTCGCATCGAGAACTGTCGCGCTCACGTCGCTGATTCCGACGCCGACGGTGCTCTCCGCAGCGTCCGAGTGCACGAACCCGATCGACGGGCACCCACAGTCGCAGGATGGATAGACCTCGACTCCGCTCGCCAGTTGGGCACGGAGCCGTTCGGCGTCAGGCACACCGCACGACAGCCATGCCCGGAGCACGTCCATCTCGTTTGATGTCAGCGAACGCGTCGCTCGCCGGGCAGGGGTCATGGCGCTCACGGTAGTTCTGCTCGCGTCTGGCCAACCGGGACGTTCTTCACCTGGATAGTCGGAGATGGGCGGACGGACCAGCACGACTCTTCTCCCGCAGCGAACCTTGTCGAATGAGCATGCTCGAACTGGCGCCCGGCGTAGCTTGGCTGGTGTGGCCGGCTACGAGGATCGATTCGACGCATCGACGTATGTCGACGACGAATCGGTTCATCTCTTTCGGGCCGACCGGTATGGCCAGGATGACGAGGACGAGGTCTGGATGGCCGAATCCGTATGGCACCGAATCAGACTCATCGCGGCTGCGTACTCGCTTCACCTGCTCCCGGTGCTGGATGGTTCGACCGACCCGGTCTTCCTCAACTCGCTGCAGACGGCGACGCTCGTCGACGAGTTGTTCTTCATCAACGCCGTTGTCGACGACGAACTCATCTCAGCGCAGGTGCGTTCGATCGATCGCCTTGCCCTTGGGCGATCTCATGGGGCCTCCAAAGATCCAATCGCGATCGAGTTTCCATGACAGGTCAGCCGGGCGATGAGGGCGGCCTGGGATTGCGCTCGTCCGTCATCCCATCCATTCGACGACCGATGGCGTCGGCGATCTCGCGGCTTCGGCTCTCGGCGGTCTTGAGGTAGCGGAGGCTGGCTGCGCTCGATGCGTGGCCCATGATCGACATGACCTCTCGGAGCGACGCGCCTGCGGTTGCGGCCTCGGTGCCGGCGAGGTGGCGGAGATCGTGGAAGCGGACGTGGCGGAGACCGACCGCGTCCCTCGCCTTCGACCACTGCGGGGCGAAGTACGTGTTGAGCAGCGGGCCGCCTCGGAGCGATGTGAAGACGAGCGCGGTCGGCTCGGCGTCCTCGACGTACTCCTCGATGTGAACCGCCAGCCGCACGGCGATCGACTCGGCGACCGGCACGGTTCGCACGGCGCTCTCGGTCTTCGGTGGTCCGAGGGTCGGGCCCTGGCCCTTGATGTCGTGGAGGGCTTGCATCACTCGCAGCTCTCGGCGTTCGAGGTTGACGTGCTCGATCGTGAGGCCGGCGAGCTCGCCGAAGCGGAGGCCGCTGGCCGCGGCCGTCCACACCAGACACTCGAACCTCGGGTGAATCGCACCCGCCAACGCTCGCACGTCGTCCCACCGGAGGAGCGGGCGCTCGATCATCCGCTCGGCCGACGCTCCCTTGATGCGGACCGGGTTGCGGGCGATCAGGCCGTCGTCGACGGCGGTTGTCATGATCGAACGGAACAGGCGATAGATCTTCGCCACCGTGTTGTGGTGCAGACCGCTCGCTGCCAGCCGGCCGTGCCACGTCCGCACGTCGACCGGGTGGACGTCGCACAGGTTCACCTTGGCGAACACGGCGACGATGTGTCGGAGCTGGCCCTCGTAGATCTCACGCGTCCGCGGACGGACTGGGCGCTCGGCAACCCACCGAGTCGCGTACTCGCCGAACGGGATCTTGCCGGCGTCGGGGTCGATCCAATGGCCGCGCACCATGTCGGCCTCGACGGTGGCGAGCCAACGCCTCGCGTCGGTCTTGTTGACGAACGTGGTGTCGGCGGCGACTTGCTTGCCGAGGTGCCAGTAGCGCGCTTGATAGCGGCCGCTGGGCAGCTTGCGGATGTTGCCGAAGGAACGGGCTCGGGCCATGGTCGGCTCCTCGTGCTCGGTGCCAACTCTCTAGGCAC
>CAXAWD010000026.1:0-16185 GCA_963972325.1 uncultured Acidimicrobiaceae bacterium | reverse complement strand
GGTCGCGCCCGTCCGAGCGGTCGACTCGCGCGAGGAGGCGGGTCGCGTCCCGCTGGCCCCCGACGTCGCCCGCACCGTTCCACTGGCGTCGTACATCCCGGCCGACGCGACCGCCGTACTCGGCAACCTCACGGTGACCGAGCCCGAGGCCGACGGCGTGATGACCGTGTTCCCGTGCGGCGGTTCCGTGCCGCTGGCCTCGAACCTCAACTTCCGCGCCGGTGAGTCACGCGCCGTCGCCGTGACGGTCGGCCTCGGCCCCGGAGCAGAACTGTGCGTCGTGAGCAGCACGACCGCTCACGTCGTGTTCGACGTGAGCGGCTACTACTCGCCGACTCGGTTCGGGCCGGTCGCGGGGCTCGAGCCGGTGAGCGGACGGCGGGTGGCCGACTCGCGCAGTGGCGAGGGCGGTTGGACGGGCAAGTTCGGTGCCGGCAGCATCCGGCGCCTGAGTCCGACCTCCGGTCTGCCCGACGACGACGAGAGCACCGCCGTGGTCGTCAACGTGATCGTGACCGAAGCCGAGGACAACGGGTTCGTCACCCTGTATCCGTGCGGTGGCGACGTGCCGAACAGTTCGGCCGTCAACTACACGAGCGCCGGCGAGTCCACCAACATGGTCGTGGTCGACCTGTCGTCGACCGGCGAGATCTGCGTGTTCGCGCTGGCCCGGGCCCACATCGTGGTCGACCTGTTCGGCGTGCTCGTGGCCGGCGACGGCGAACTGGTCGAATCGCTGAGGCTCGACTCGTACACCTGGCCCGACTACCACCGCGACGCCACCGACTACGCCGTCGAGTGCACCGGATCGTCGACCGAGATCGACCTGCAACTGCTCCGATCGACGACCGCACGACTCAACGGGGTGCCGGTCGTGTCCGGAGCCGTCGACCTGCCGACATCGACCGACGACCGGTTCCACCTCGAACTCCGGCGCGGTTCAGCGGTGCAGAGCATCTCGTTCCGGTGTGTGCCCGACGACTTCCCACGTCTGGCGGTGGAACGGCCGGGCGATCCGGCCGACGGGTGGTACCTGACGACCGTACGCACGCTGGGCACGGGCGGCGGGTACGCCACGGTGCTCGACCGGTTCGGCGCTCCGGTCTGGTACAAGTTCGTCCCCGGCGACCTGTCGGGTGTCGACCGGCGCTCCGACGGCAGGTTGCTCATGGTGCCGTCGCTCGGCCCCCGCTACGGCGTCGACCCCGACTCCGGCTTCTTCGTCGCCAGCCTGTTCGGCACCGTCGTCGACGAGATCCTCACCGTGCCCGACCCGCTGGAACCGGGCGTGGTGTTCCCGACCGACCACCACGACTTCGTCCCACTCCCCGGCGGCGCACGGGCGATGCTGTCCTACCCCCTGCTCGCCGACCAGGACCTCACCGTGCTCGGGCCCGGCTATCTCGCGAACGACGAGATCGCCGACGGCGTGATCCAGGAGATCGCCGCCGACGACTCCCTGCTCTGGCGGTGGCGCACCAGCGACCACTTCGGGTACGACGTGAGCTACCCGGTCCGCTGGGGGCCGCTCGAGGGGTACGACGGCAACGAGGTCGACGTCTACCACCTCAACTCGCTCGAACAGGTCGGCGACGGCAGCGGCGACTACGTCGTGTCGGCGCGACACATGGACAACGTGTTCCGGGTCGATCGGGCCACGGGCGACGTCGACTGGGTGCTCGGCGAGGTCCCGAGCGACTCACCGGCCTCCACGCTCGCGGCACGACTCACCGTGGTCGGCGACGCTCGGGGCGGGCCGCGCCGGCCGCACGACGCCCGCCTGGACGGCGACGTGCTGACGATGTTCGACAACCGAACCGACACCGGGGAGCCGGCGCGCGCGGTCGCCTACCGCATCGACACCGACGCCGGCACGGCGACCCTGCTGTGGGAGATCGAGCAGCGCGCCGGACTCACCAGTGTCGGTCTCGGTTCGACCCGGATCACCGACGCGGGCACGGTGCTGGTGTCGTGGGGCGGTGGCGTACAGCCGGTGTTCGGCGAGTACACCGCCGACGGCACCCCGCTGATCGAGATCACACAGGTCGCCGGCGGCAACTCCTACCGCATCGTCAAGGAGCCGCCGGGGGCGTTCTCGCGCAACCTGCTGCGGGCCACCGCCGGTGGCACGATCGACGTGCCCTGACCGTACTGATCGTGGTGACCGTACTGATCGTGGTGATCGTGGTGACCGTGCTCAGCCGACCCGGGTCAACGTTCGCAACGACCCGGTGACCGATGCCAACTCGAAGCGGCCGCTCTCGACCGCCGGCAGGTAGATCTGCTCGTACGGCGGACGCCCACCGTCGGCCGGGTCGGGAAACACGTCGTGGATCGCGAGCGTGCCGCCGACCGCGACGTGCGGCGTCCACCCCTCGAAGTCGGCCCGTGCCGGTTCGACGCCGTGGCCACCGTCGATGAACAGGAACGCGAGCGGGGTCGACCACGCCCGGGCCACCGTGGGCGAACGGCCGACGACGCCGACCACCTGGTCTTCGAGGCCGGCGTCGTGGATCGCTCGACGAAAGAACGGCAGCGTGTCCATCTTGTCGACCCGCACGTCGACGACCTCCGGGTCGTGGTGCTCCCACCCCGACTGGTTCTCCTCCGAGCCCCGGTGGTGATCGACCGCGAACAGGGTCGCCCCGGTGGTGCGGGCGGCGTCGCCCAGCCAGATGGTGGAACGGCCGCAGTACGAGCCGACCTCCACCCACGGCCGGCCGGGCAACGATTCGCCGGCTGCGACGGCGGCGGTATGGAGTGCGTCGCCTTCGTCGGCGGGCATGAACCCCTTCGTGGAGAGCGCGAGTTCGCGCAGGGTCGGGTCGAGCGGCACCGCGACAGGCTAGGACCGTGCACGCATATGTGACGAGTTCGTGACGGTCGGGAACCACACCCCGACCGTGAACGTCGAACCTTCCATGCGTGCCCTTCCTGCCCTCATCGCGACGTTGGCCCTGGCGGCGTCGGCCTGCTCGGCGAACGGCGAATCCGCCGGCCCACGGGTGGTCGACTCGACCGGCCCGACGACCACCGAACCCGGCGGCACGACGCCGGGCACCGATCCCGATGGTCCCGACAATGGTGGATCGGGCCGCTCGGGCGGCTCGGGTGCCGGCGTCTTCCCGCGTGCACTGTCGCCATTCGCCGACTGCAGCACGTTCCTCGACCACGTCAAGGCCGAGGCGCGCGACAGGGTCGGTCCGTACGGGCTCGACGGCAGCCCCTGGGGCTACTGGGGCGTCGAGGACATGATCATGGACGACATGGCGACCGCAGACGAGGCGGCCGACGCCGCCGAGCCCGTTCCGGCATCGGCCGACAGCGCCGGTGGCGGCGACGGTGACCTGTCGTACACCGGCACCAACGTGCAGGAACTCGGCGTCGACGAGCCCGACATCGTGAAGACCGACGGCACCCGCATCCTCACGATCTCGGAGAACCGACTCAGCTACATCGACGTCACCGGCGACCCGGTGCTCACCGACACGTTGACGATCCCGGAAGGGTGGGGACACGAACTCTTCATCCGCGGCGATCGGGCACTGCTGTTCACCAACGGCGGACAGTGGGGATACCCGATGCCCGTCGACGCTGCGCTGACCGACGACGAGGCCGACCTCGTCTCCGGCGACATCGCACCCGAGCAGTACGGTCCGGCGACGCTGATCATCGACGTCGACCTGAGCAACCCGGCCGACCTCCGCATCGCCGCCACCATGCGGATCGAGGGCCAGTACCTCAGCGCACGGGCGATCGACGAGCGGGTTCGCCTCGCGATCAGCAGCCCGCCGAACCAGCTCCCGTGGCTGTACCCGCAGAACCAGAACGGCGAGGACCGTGCCGAGGAGGCCAACCGCGACATCATCGACGAATCGACGCTCGACGACTGGCTCCCCAACTACGAGCTCGAGGCGAACGGTGCCTCGACGTCGGGGCCGCTCCTGTCGTGTGAGCGGGCTCATCGACCCGCCGACTTCTCCGGTTTCGACATGGTGTCGATCGTCGATCTCGACCTCGGTTCCGGACTCGCCGGTTCCGCCGGCAGCATCGACGCCGTCGGCGTGTTGGCCGGCGGCCAGACCGTCTACTCCTCCGCCGATCGCATGTACGTCGCCACCACGAAGTGGGTCGGCCAGGACATCGTCGACGACGCCGACCTGGTGCGCGAATGGAGCGAGGACTACGAGACCGACATCCACTCGTTCGCCATCGCGGCCGGCGAGCCGACCCGCTACGTCGCGTCGGGCACGATCGCCGGCAGCCTCCTCAACCAGTTCTCGCTCGACGAACACGAGGGCTACCTGCGGGCGATCACGACCGATGGTTCACCGTGGACGCAGAACGGTGAGAGCCAGACCCATCTCGTGGTCTTCCAGGAGCAGGGCGACCAGCTCGTCGCGGTCGGTGAAGTCGGCGGCCTCGGCAAGGGCGAGCAGCTCTACTCGGCCCGGCTGATGGGCGATGTCGGGTTCGCCGTCACGTTCCGCCAGGTCGACCCCTTCTACGTGCTCGACCTGAGCGACCCGACCGATCCGCGGGTCACCGGTGAACTCAAGATTCCCGGCTTCTCGACGTACCTCCATCCCGTCGGCCCCGACCGGGTGCTCGGTATCGGCCAGGCGGCCACCGACGACGGTCGCACGACCGGCCTCAAGCTCAGCCTCTTCGACGTGTCGAACCCCGCCGACCCCCGCGAGGTCGCGGTGTGGACCCAGCCGAACGGCACCTCGCCGGTCGAGTGGGACCACCGGGCGTTCCAGATGTTCGGCTCGACCGCGGTCGTGCCGGTGCAGACCTGGGACGGCGACTTCAACGGTGCCGTGCTGTTCGACGTGACCGACCGGATCACCGAGGTCGGCCGGGTCTCCCAGGTGCCGCTCGATGCTGCACCGTCATCGGACTGTCGGGTGATCACGAGTGACGATCTGACCGAGGACTCCTCCGAGCTGTACTGGATGGCCCGGGACGGCTACGCCCACGTGCAGCTCTGCGAGCCGGGCGCAACCGGTGGCTGGGGCAGCTGGTACTGCGACCGCATCCCGGTCGACGAGTTGGCCGGTTGGTACTACGACAACGAGGCGACCGAGGCCGACCTGGCCGCGATCGGTGCCGACGGCGACGACCGGATCGAGATCTGCTGGTCGGACGGCGACTACCAGGAGACGATCCAACGCAGCCTGGTGATCGACGACACGCTCTGGACGATCACCCCGGCCACGGCGCAGGCCAACGCGCTCGACGGGCTCGGCGTGATCACGCAGATCTCACTGCGCTGAGGGGTCGGCAGCGAGCGATGTGACCTCGGCGACACACTTCCCCAGGCGATCCCAGACCCGGTCGGCAGCCTCGACGGCCGACCGGGCGTCGTCGAGCACACCGGATGAGTCGATCTCGTCGACGAGCTCCGTCACCGAGGGCAGCGCCGTGGTCCACACGTCGGCAAGCCTCGGATGGCCTCGCATCGAGCGGGTCGGCGTCAGCAGGGCGAACACCGCCCACTCGTCGACCGACCGCTGCTCGATGACCGGCCAGCGTCGCGCGAGGTACGGCGTCAGTTCGCGCATCCGCTCGATCCCGCGGAACAGCGGGTCGGGAGCGAGCACCTGGACCCACTCGACCGAGCTCAGCCGGATCGCACCGAGGCACTGCACGCACGGCTGCAGCGTCGTGTGCAGCCGGAGACCGTCGTGGGCCCTGTACGGCAGCTTGGCCAGCACGTTCATCTCGGCATGGGCGAGCGAGGTGCCGGCGAGCACGTCGTCGCCCGGGTCGGTCTCGTGGATCCGGTTCCTGCCGACCGCGACCAGCTCACGACCCTGGCTCGCCGCCGCCCCGATCCCGAGGCTTCCCGCTCGCGTCGATGCCCACGCCTGATCCAGCGCCGCCTGCATGCCCGGATCGAGCGCGGAGAACGACGCGGCTGCCATTCGGGAAGAGTAGATCGTGCCGTCGCGTGGCAGCATGTCTGCATGTCCGAGGCCTTGCGTGACCTGATCGAACTGCTGGACCTCGAGCCGATCGAGGTCAACATCTTCCGCGGTGTCCAGCCCGACGAGGATCGCCAGCGTGTCTTCGGCGGCCAGGTCGCCGGCCAGGCACTGGTCGCGGCCGCTCGCACCGTCGACGAGCCGGGCCGCCACGTCCACTCGCTGCACGCCTACTTCCTGCGCCCGGGCGACCCGGCGGTGCCGATCCTGTACGAGGTCGACCGGCTCCGCGACGGTCGGAGCTTCACGACCCGTCGTGTGGTGGCGATCCAGCACGGCCGTCCGATCTTCAATCTGCAGGCGAGTTTCCACGACCCCGAGCCCGGCCTCGACTTCCAGCCGACCGCGCCGACCGACCTGCCGACTCCCGAGTCGCTCCCCGACTACAAGACCCGGCTCGAACCGCATCGGGCGCGAGTCGGCGACTGGATCGATCGGCCCCGACCGATCGACACGCGGTACATCCCGCCCGACCCCGCGTTCGAGCCCGGTGTGAAGACCGACGGTCAGCTCGTGTGGATGCGGGCCGACGGCGTTCTCCCCGACGACCCGGTGCTGCACGCCTGCATCGTCACCTACGCCAGCGACATGACGCTGCTCGACACCGCGCTGCGTCCGTCCGGCAAGTCGTCGATGACCGACGACCTGATGATGGCCAGCCTCGACCACGCCATGTGGTTCCACCGTCCGTTCCGTGCCGACGACTGGTTGCTCTACGAGCAGACGGCGATGTCGTCGTCGTCGGCCCGCGGGCTCGCCGGCGGTTCGCTGTACACGTCCGACGGTGTGCTCGTCGTCAACGTCGTGCAGGAAGGGCTCATCCGGCTCCTCTGATGTGGAGACCGACGCGGAGACGCCCATCGCACTCCGGCGCTTCGCTGCTGCTGGTGGCGGGGCTCACGCTCGCGGCATGCGCCGACGACGGCACCACGACGCCCGCGGGCCCGTCGTCCGCCTCGATCGTCACCACGACCACGACGACCGGAGCGACGACCAGCCCGACCAGCCCGACCAGCCCGACGAGCAGCCCGACGTCCACGGCGCCGGAGTCCACCGTCTCCCCCACGACGTCCGTCACGACCACGACACCGGTCGTCGGCGACCCCCTCGTCGGGCGTGAGGTGGTCGGCGACTTCGATCAGCCGATCGACCTGGCCGTCCGTCCGGGCGACTCCGCCCTCTGGATCGTCGAGCAGAGCGGCCGCGTCGTGCGTGTCGACGGCGAGACCCGCACCACCGCGCTCGACCTGACCGGCAGGATCAGCACGGGAGGTGAACAGGGGTTGCTCGGCCTGGCGTTCGCGCCGGCCGACGACGTCGCCTACGTCAACTTCACCGACGTCGACGGTGCCACCACGATCGTCGAGTTCGCAGTGAGCGGCGACCACACGTTCGACCCGGCGTCCGAACGGCTGCTGCTGCAGGTGCCCCAGCCGTACTCCAACCACAACGCCGGCGACCTCGCGTTCGGGCCCGACGCCATGCTCTACATCCCGCTCGGCGACGGGGGTTCGGGCGGCGACCCCGACCGCAACGGCGCCGACCCCGAGACGCTGCTGGGTTCACTGCTGCGGATCGATCCGACGCCCGACGGTGAGCGGCCCTACACGATCCCGGCCGACAATCCGTTCGCCGACGGGACGTTCGCCGACGGCATCACCGGCGCTCCCGAGGTGTGGGCGTGGGGGCTCCGCAACCCGTGGAAGATCGCGTTCGACTCGGTGACCGGCGAGCTGTGGATCGCCGACGTCGGGCAGAACCGGTTCGAGGAGATCGACATCGTCGGCCCGGTCGGCGAGGTACCCGCGGGCCGCGGTGCCGACTTCGGTTGGAGCGCGTTCGAAGGGACCGAACGGTTCAACACCGACGTCACCGACTCCGGCCGCGTCACCGCACCGGCCCTCACGTACAGCCACGACGACGGTTGCTCGATCTCGGGCGGCGTGCCGTATCGGGGTACCGCGATCGCCGAACTCGCGCCGGCGTACGTGTACAGCGACTACTGCACCGGGACGATCTGGGCGCTCGACCTCGCCGGCGGCCGCAACCTGACTTTGCTCGACGGGTTCGACAGCGTCGCGTCGGTGCGTGCCGGCCCCCGGGGCGAGCTGTACGTGCTCCAGCGCAGCGGCACGGTGTACCGCCTGGTGCCCGACTGACCCGCCGTTCGGAGGTCAGCTGACCCGTTCGAAGTCGACCTGGAACCGTTCGGGGTCGACCGAGACGAGCCGCACCCGGATGTCGTCGCCGGGGTCGACACGGCGGGCGCTGAGACGGACGAGCACGGCCGGGTCGATGATCTGCACCTCGACGCCCCACTCGCCCTCGTCGACGACGACCGCGTCGAAGATCTCGCCCTCACGACCGTGGAGGCACACCGCCTCGGCCAGGTCGAGCGCCTGTCGGTCGGCTCGGTTGGCACGATTGTCGGCAGCGGCCATGGCCGACGGCAAGGTGCCGAATGCCGACACGACCTCGTCGGGCACCGGGTTGCCGTTGGCGATCGCGAGCGCGGCCTCGATCACATAGCGGTCCTGCAGCCGCCGCAACGGTGCGGTCGCCTGCGCGTACGTGGCCGCGACCGCCGAGTGCCACGGGCGCTCGTCCGGGTCGAACGGCGCGTAGCCGGCACCACCGGCAGCCCGCCGCACGGCGATCAGGAACGCCGACGTCCGCGGGTCGTCGCGTGGCAGCGAGCGCTCGAACGCGTCGAGCGTCATGTCGTCGGGCCAGTCCAATCCGAACGCCCTCGCCGAGTGCTTCAGGCGCCGGTGACGCCGCTCGTCGACGTCGGGCATCACCCGGAACAGACCGGTGCCGGCGTCGTAGAGGGCTTCGCCGACCGCCATGTTGGTGGCGAGCGACATCGACGCGTTCTGTTCTTCCGATTCGAGCCGCGGGCGGAACGTCAGCCCGTAGGAGCCGTCGGCGTGACGTTCGATCTCCTGCTCGGGGAACTCGACTCGTGGTGCGCCACGCTCGATCTCGGCCGCCGTGATCCGTCGGTACAGCTCGGAGAATCCGGCGGGGAGTTCGTCGGGGTCGACGGCGTCGTAGGCGAGTTTCGCCCGGTTGCGGATGACGGCGCGTTCGACGCCGTCGAGGCGGGGATGGCCGGCAGAGTCGACGCGCACGGTGAAGATGACCGCTGGTCGGTCGACGTCGGGCAGCAGGCTCGCCGCTCCTTCCGACAGCACCGTGGGGTACAGCGTCGACCGCTGGTCGGGCAGATAGACGGTGACGCCGCGCTCGAACGCCTCGACATCGAGCGGGTCGCCCGGCTGCACGAACCAGCCGACGTCGGCGATCGCGTAGTGCAGCACGATGTCGTCGCCGGCGACCTCGATGTCGAACGCCTGGTCGAGGTCGACCGACGTGGCCGGATCGAGCGTGAGGAAGCGGCGGTCGGTGCGATCGACGTGGGCACTGCCCAGCGGTTTCGCCGCTGCGGCCTCGGCGGCGGCGACGACCTCCGGCGGGAACTCGGTCGGGATGTCGAGCTCGTCACGGATCCGGTCGAGCCCGCGCACCATCGCCTCGGGAGGAGCACCCAACAGCTTCACGGAGAAACAAACCTTCGTTCCAGCACGCCCTCGACCCTACGCGCCAGAACAACTTTTGACCGCCAAGGCGAGATCAGATCGTTCGAGTGCGGGGCGGCGAACCCGAGCTACGCCACGGGTAGCCAGGCCGGGCGTCGGCGACGGAGCGCTCACCGCCGGCTCCCGTCCAGGGGTGTGCCAAGTGCTCGTCGGCGAGGGGCAACTATCTTGAGAACGGTGTCACCTGAAGAGATCGCCGACCTCGTGCAGCTTCGCCGCGCCCGCGACTTCATGGGTCGCAACTATGCGCAGCGGCTCAATGTGCCGTCGTTGGCCGTTCAGGCGGCGATGTCACCCGCCCAGTTCTCGCGGAGGTTCGTTGCGACCTACGGCGAGACTCCGTACGCGTACCTGATGACTCGTCGCATCGAGCGGGCGATGGAGCTGCTGCGCCAGGGTGTGACGGTGACCGCTGCGTGTTTCGACGTCGGATGTTCCTCGCTGGGATCGTTCAGTTCGAGCTTCCACGACATCGTCGGTGAGACACCGTCGAACTATCGGGCTCGCGATCACTCATCGTTCGAGGTCATCCCTCCGTGTGTGAGCAAGATCCGCACACGCCCGCAGCGCGTGCCCACGAATCGCTGAGTTCGTTCGTGCGCCGTCCCGGCGCGCTCGACCGATCGAGCAGGATTGGAGAAGCGCCATCGGCGTCCCACTTCTATGGTCTCGGGCATGGCAGTCAACGTTGCAAAGATGTTCATCACCGTCCACGACCCGGACGACGCTCTCGGCTTCTACCGCGACGCGCTCGGTCTGGAAGTCCGCCAAGATGTGGAGAACGGCGGCTTTCGCTGGGTCACTGTCGGTGCGCTCGGCCAGGACCTCGACATCGTGTTGTCGCAGCCTCATGGCGGCCGGTCACCAGCTGAGGGTGATGCGTTGTTGGCGCTCGTCACACAGGGCTCGATGCAAGCTGCGATCTTCAGCAGTGACGACCTCGAAGCCACCTTCGACAAGCTCGTCGAGTCAGGTGCAGAGGTACTCGAGGAGCCCACCGACCAATTCTGGGGTGTCCGCGACTGTGCGTTCCGCGACCCATCCGGCAACCTCGTCCGCATCGCCCAAGCGTGATGATGACGGCCACACACACCGACCGTGCCGGCGAGACCACTGCTTGGGTCGCCCGACTCGCAGGTAGCCGGCTCGCTCGGAGCATCAGTGCCGTCACGACCGGATTGTGCGGGGTCATCGTGCTCGTCTCGGCGTCGGGCAAGCTGACCAATCAGACCGCCGTTGTCGAACTGCTGGACCAGGTGGAGGTTCACGGCCTTCTCCGAGACGTCCTGCCGTTCGTGCAGATGGCCGGTGGCGTTGCAGCCATCGCAAGCCTCATCAGATTTCCACGTCTCGGCGTCCTGGCATTGGCGTGCCTGTCGCTCTATTTCGTCGGAGCCGTCATTGCACACCTTCGCGTGGGCGACGGCGTGAGCGACTATTCGATTCCGCTCGGCTATGTCGTAGTGATGGCTGCAGCGGCGCTGTTCCGAAGCATCACGATTCGAGACTCGACACGCCCGTCGGAGCCGCCATCGTGAGCATCGTCGGCATCGTCCTCACCGTTTTCATGGATTGACCGCGGCGCGGTCGGCTTCCACCTTCGAGCCGACCGCGCAGCGATACCGCTCGGGTCGACCCGATCGCGGGGTGCCGCTCTGCGCTGCGTCAGTGTCACTCATGTGGCTACACTGAGGTCATGAACGTAGCCACTTCCAGGTCTGAGGTGGGGATCCGCGAGCTGAAGAATGGTCTCAGCAAGTACATCGCTCGCGTCGAGGCAGGTGAAGAGGTGATCGTCACCGATCGAGGTCGCCCTGTCGCCAGACTGTCTTCCATCGACGCAGCGCACGATCGCCTCGCGGATCTCGTCGCAGCGGGCGTGGTTCGACCACCGGCGAGCGGCACTCGACATCGTGCGCGTCGCCGAATCACGCCAAAGGGAAACGTCAGCGATCTTGTTGCTGAGCAGCGTCGGTGATCACCTACGTCGATACGTCGACGCTGATCAAGCTCATCATCGATGAGGAAGGATCGGACCGAGCCGAACTGATCTGGCAGTCAGCCGACTCGGTTGCCGCGGTGAGCTTGGTCGTGGTCGAAGCGCGCGCAGCGCTCGCTTCAGCCGTACGTGGCGATCGTCTGTCGTCCGAACAGCTGCACGTTGCCAAGACCGAGCTGGCAGCGTTCGTCGACGATCTTCATCTCGTCGACGTGACCGAGGACCTCATCGAGAGCGCAGCACGGCTCGCAGAAGCGGAGTCGTTGAGAGGCTACGACGCCATCCACCTCGCAAGCGCACTGCTGGTGGACGCCGCCGTTCTCACCAGCGCAGACCGAGACCTGTGCGAAGCAGCCGCACGGCAGGGCCTCCACATCGCCAACCCACTACAGCGGTGATCCGAGCGGTCCGTCGGCAGAGGCACGACCGACAATTCCGTGCACGTGATCACTCACGTACGTGACGTTCGGGAGTGGGTTCGCGTGCTTCCCCACCGGAAGAGTCAACACCCCGAGCCGCACCAGCGCCGAGTGACCCGCCTCAGCGGCGGGCGCCCATGAACATGCCTTTGAGCGCGTCGTAGTGCTCGATGACGTGACCCGCCCCCAGCACCACGGCCTCCAGCGGCACGTTCGACATCCGGACCGGCACCTCGGTCTCGCGCTCGATGCGTTCGGCGAGACCGCGGAGCAGACCACCACCACCCACGAGGTACATACCGCGAACCAGGAAGTCCTGCGACAGTTCGGGCGGGGCCTTGGAGAGGCAGCGAACCACCGACGACACGATCGACGACACGACGTCTTCGATCGCGTACCGGACCTCTTCGGGCGTGAGGATCACCGTCTTCGGCAGACCGCTCATCAGGTCACGCCCACGCACCTCGGCCTGCGACTCCTGTGGGGTGGGGTCGGCCGATCCGATCGCCATCTTGATCTCTTCCGCCGTTCGCTCGCCGACGGCGATGCCGTGCTCGCGACGGATGTAGTTCTGGATCGCGGCGTCGATGTCGAACGAGCCGACGCGCACCGCTTCGAGCGCGACGATGCCGCCGAGGCTGATGACGGCGGTCTCGCTGGTACCACCACCGATGTCGATCACCATGTTGCCGACCGGTTCGTCGATCGGCAGGTCGGCGCCGATCGCGGCGGCCATCGGCTGCTCGATCAGGTTGGCGTCGGCCGCGCCGGCGCGGCGGGCGGCATCGGTGACGGCACGTCGCTCGACCTCGGTGATCGCGGACGGCACGCAGATGACCACCTTGGGACGCGTGAACCGGCTCACACCGACCCGCTGCAGCAGCAGCCGGATCATGCGTTCGGTGATCTCGAAGTCGGTGATGGCACCACCGCGCAGCGGACGCACCGCGACGATGTATCCGGGGGTGCGGCCGATCATCTGCCAGGCTTCGCGGCCGGTGGCGAGCACTTCGCCGGTCTGCCGGTTGAGCGCGATGACGGAAGGTTCGTTGAGGACGATGCCTCGACCCTTCATGTAGACGAGCGTGTTCGCGGTGCCGAGGTCGATTGCGAGGTCACGTGCCACGGGCACCATCCTCGTCGTCGGGGTCGTCGTCCGTCACATCGTCGGACGGAGCGTTGCGTTCGGCGGCGTTCTGCACCTGGTCGACGACCGGGCGGCGCGCCTCGGGCGACAATGCGTCGATCTGTCGTCGGAACGAGTCGACGCCGTCGTTGGACCGGCGCGAGCGGGCGACGGCTGCCACGGCGAGCACGACCACGAGGGCCGCGATCACGATCACGATCGTCGTCGAGCTCACTCCCGGTGTCCTCGACCCGCCGCGGAGGAGACCTCGGACGCATCGATCAGGCTGGAGGCGTTGGTGCCCCAGTCGGAGCCGCCTTCCCAGATCTCGCGCTTCCAGACCGGAACCGACACCTTGAGCGCGTCGATCGCGAAGCGGGCCGCGTCGAACGCCTCGGGACGGTGCGGGGCGGACACCGCGGCGACGACCGAACTCTCACCGAGCCCGAGCACCCCGGTGCGGTGCACGATGGCGATCCGGCCGACGGTGGACCACCGTGCGCGCGTCTCGGCAGCGATCTCGGCGAGTTTGGGCACGACCATTTCGTCGTACGCCTCGTACTCGAGCTGCACGACGTCGGTCCGGCCCTCGGCGTGGTCGCGAACGGTGCCGCTGAACAGCACCACCGCGCCGCAATCGGGACGGACACACCACTGATACATCTCGCCGATCGGCAGCTCGGCGTCGGTCAGACCGAGCCAATCATCGCCGGAGTCAGGTCGTTGCACATCGGCATCGTAGCCGTGCTCACCGGCGCGCGACGTCCGTGGGCGTTGCGTCTTCACTACGATCTGGTCCCGGTGGAGTCAGGACCCGTACCCCCTCACGAACGAACGTGGCGACACCCGTCGGAGCTCGCCGCCCAAGAACGCGCATCGATCGTGGCCGAACCGTCCCCTCGGGGGGCGCGTTTCCTTGCCTTGGCCACGGGCACGCTCGGGTTGATCGCCGTCGGCGCGTTGATGATCGCCGTGACGCCTCACCCGTCCGACGCACCGGTGGCGCTCATCGCCAGCACGGCACCCGGGGCTTCGGCACAGAGCATCAGCCGAGCCGTGTCGCTCGCACCGGTCGCGACCGATCGTGTCGGATTGCGATCGGACGATGCCGCCGCACTCGCCACCCCGATCGGCGACGGCCGCTTCGCACTCGTCACCCGCGCCAGTGTTCGTGACGCTGGCCAGAGCATCATCGACGTCCGCCTCCCGTCGGGCGAGACGTCGGCCGGATCGATCGTCACCGCCTCCGACGACACGGTGATCGTGGCACTCCTCGACGTCGAACCCGGTCATACGATCGCCGACGAACGCCCCGACGACGCCGAGCTGGTGACCGTCATGGCCTCACCACCGATCGTCGTCGAATACGACGACGTCGACACGTTGACCGTCGAGGAGGGCACTCCGGTCATCGACGAGGACGGTCGCCTCGTCGGCCTGTGCAGCCGCCGTCACGACTCCGACCTGGTGCGGCTGATCGAGATCAGCGAGGCGCTCGACGCCGCCACCAGCGTCGTGCCGTGAGGGCGATCACGACGCCGCCCACCACCGCTGCGCCGATCATTCCTCCCAACGCCAGTTCCTGACGTCGCTTGGGCGTCACCATGGTCCACCACTTGGCGCCGGTGCCCTCGACGTAGGCCTGCTCGTTGGTGACGGTCGGCGACCAGCCGGCGGCCCGCAGCTTGTCGTTGGCGATCACCCACGACGCCCGCGTGTAGGAGCGCAGCCCCGGTGGGATCGGGCCCCGTTGGAACCGCCAGCGAAGGCGACCGACGACGTCGGCCGCTCGCGACGGCAGCGGCAGCCGGAACCGTTGACCGGTCAGCGCGCGGACACGGTCGCCGGGGATGCTGCCGTCGGGGGCCACGTTGTAGACGTCGTCGAGCCGTTCGACGACCGCGAGGGCAACGGCGCTCGCCACGTCGTCATGGTGCACGAACTGGGCGTCGGGGTCGGACTCGCCGAACGGTTGGCCGTAGCCGGCGGTCAACGCCCTGGCCAAGGACGACGTGCCGTCGGCGGCGATCGGCACGGCCGGTCGGAGCATCGCCACGCTTCGGCCCGGAGCGGCGACCCGCCATTCGTCGATGGTCTGTTCGGCTGCGGCGAGCTGCCGGGCGTACACGAACGTGGGCTCGGGTCGGAGCACGGCCGCCTCGGTGAGCGGCACCGGGTTGTTCGCGACCGCGCCGTAGACCATCGCCGAGCTGAGCACGACCAGGTGACAGGCACCCAGCACGGCCGCGTCGGCGAGGAGTTCGGTGGCTCCCGCCGTGACGCTCGCCCCGCGCTGCCCGAGCACGTCGTGGTCGGCGAGACCGACGTCGATGATCGTGTCGAACGGCGCCATGTCGGGGGTTGCGGGAGCGTCGCCGGATGCGATGACGACGTCGACGCCGTCGAGCGTCAGGAGCTCGTCGGCGACCCGCCAGCCGAGGTGCCCGCGCACACCGCGCACGTACACGCGGCGTTGCGGTCGGTCGAGCGTCGCTCCTGCCACGCCCGCGACGCTACTCGGCCGCGGGGCAAACCAATCGCCTGCCCGTAGCATCGTTGGCATGGCCGACGAGCCCGACGACCGAGACGACGGGTCACCCGACCCCGCCGCCAACCCGTTCGCGGCGATGCCGATGTTCGGCGACCTGGCCAAGGCGCTCCAGGGCCAGGGCCCGCTGAACTGGGACGCCGCCCGACAGTTCGCGATGCTCGGCGCCACCCAGGGCGAGACGGAGCCCAACGTCGATCCGGCGATCCGCATCGCACTCGTCGACCTCTCCCGCATCGCCGCCATGCACGTCAACGACGTCACCGGTGCCGACACCGAGTTCCCCGAGCCGCGCGTGGTCACCCGCGGCCAGTGGGCGGCCGAGACCCTCGACGCCTACCGCCCGCTGTTCACCGACATGGCCACGTCGCTCGGCCAGCAATCCGCCGGCGACGACGACGATGCGTCGGGCGACCCGATGATGCAGATGATGGCCGGCCTCAACCGCATGATGGCCCCGGCGATGATGGGCATGTCGGTCGGTTCGATGGTCGGCACCCT
>CAXAWD010000025.1:0-16190 GCA_963972325.1 uncultured Acidimicrobiaceae bacterium | reverse complement strand
CTGTTCGGCGGCTACGGGTTCATGACCGAATACCCGATCGCTCGGGCGTACGTCGATTCGCGGGTCACGTCGATCTACGGCGGCACTTCCGAGGTCATGAAGACGATCATCGCCAAGTCGCTCGGACTCTGATGGCCGACGCGCCCGGTCGCCTGCTGGCTTCGGGGCGTGCCGCCGACGTGTACGACCTCGGCGACGGCACGGTGCTCCGGCGCTACCGGACCGACCACGACTGCACCGGCGAGGCCCGACTGATGACCTGGCTCGGGAGCGAGGGTGTGCCGGTGCCGGAAGTGCGCCGGGTCGACGGTCGCGACATCGTGATGGACCGGATCGACGGGCCGACGATGCTCGATGACCTCACCGACCGGCCCTGGCGGTTCGTCGGCCACGCTCGCCGTCTCGCTCGGTTGCAGCGGGATCTGAACCGCCTCGATGCGCCCGACTGGCTGCCGGCCCACGACGGGGTGCTCGACGGTGACCGGGTGCTCCACCTGGATCTGCATCCGATGAACGTGATCCTCGGACCCGACGGCCCCGTGATCATCGACTGGACGAATGCGAGTCGTGGCGACCCGGCCTTCGACGCGGCGATGACGTACGTGCTGATGGCGACCTTCGAGGCGACGGGGTGGGTCGAGCGGCTCGGTCAGCGGGTGGTCGTCGCCACGTTCGGGTGGGCGCGCGGCCGGTCGCTCGTACGGCGCGGCGTGCCCGACGCGGTTCGGCACCGGCTGGGCGACCGGGACGTCACGCCTGGCGAACGAGCGAACCTGCAACGCCTGCTCGACCGGTCGACCGACCGGCTCACCGACCGAGCAGCACGGCGATGACCTGATCGAGGTCGGCGGGCGTGGCGGCGTCTTTGAACCCGGCCATCCGGCGGTAGACCTCGGCGGCACCCCGATGGAAATCCGGCGGCAGGCCGGCCGCCTCGAACGTCGCCGCGATCTCGTCCATCTCGCCCTCGAAACGCCACGCCTTCGGTGCGGCGCCGCGGGCCGCATGCTCCGACTGTGCCAGGTACTCGGGTTGCGAGATCTCCCACTCGCTCCGGATCGCATCGGTCACGCCGAACGCATCGGCCACGGCGTTGATGGCGAGCATGAGGGCGGAGTTGTGCTTCCCCCAGGCGGCGAACAGCATCTTCACCGCGGAGGCAGCGCCGACGCCTCCTTCGATCGCGCGGGCATCGAGCAGCGAACCCTGCCAGCGCTCGGCGACCGCTGCCGCCTCGTCACCGCTGAGGTACAGGCGGGTCATGCCGGGCACGGTGGCGGGCGGCCCGATGATGCCGCCGTCGACGTAGCGGTCGAAGTGTTGCCCGATCCGCTGGGTCGTGGCGGGAGCGACCGCATTCGCGTCGACGTAGAGCCCGTCGAAGCCGGCGGCCGCGATCTGCTGCGCGATGGCTTCGGCCTCGCCGGGCGGGCACACCGACACGATCGTGTCGCAGTGCTCGACGAACTCGGCGGCGGTGCGGGCTTCGGACAGCCCGGCGGATTCGGCGCGGGCCCGGGTGGTGTCGGAGCGTCCGTCGGAGCACCAGAACCGTTCGCCGCTGCAGGCGGCGGCGATCGTGACACCCATCGCACCCGGGTGCAGGAAACCGGTGATGCTCACGTCAGGACCAGGCGGTGCCGAAGGTGTCGCGAAACGCGAGGACGCTCGGCGGCTGGCGGGTGATCGGGCCGTGGCCGCGGCCGACCGGGTAGCCGATCGGCACCATCGCCGCCGTCGCCCACCCGTCGGGGATGTCGAGCAGCGTCTTCACCTCGGCCTCCCGGAGGCAGTGGAGCGTGGTCAGCGTGCAACCGAGACCCTCCGCGACGCAGGCGAGCATCGCGTTCTGCACGGCCGGATAGACGGAGCCGCCGCCGACGATGCTGACGCGGTCGAGCTTGGCGTCGGTGATCGCCATCATCTTCGGGTTGGCGCAGAACATGAGGATCGCCGGCGCTTCGTGCAGATGATCGGCGAGATGGTCGCCGGCGGCCGTGACGCGCTTCCACTTGTCGAGTTCTTCGGGCGGGAGACCCGAGAGGCGTGCCATGAAGCCCTCGGCGTAGGTCTGCCATTGGGGTCGGTAGATGTCTTGCAGACCGGCCTTCTTGGCCGGGTCGGTGACGACGACGACCCGCCAGGGCTGCTGGTTGCCGCCCGTGGGGGCCCAGCACGCGGCCTGGAGCACGCGTTCGAGCACGTCGTCGGGGATCGGATCGGTGCGCAGCTTGCGCACGGCGCGCAGCGTGCTCATCGCCTCGTACAGGTCGGTCATGGCCCCGACCCTACGACCCGGCCGTTCACCACCCGGACTCGGGCAGCAGGGAGCGAGCGGCCGATGAACGGCAGCGGCCTCGCTGGCATCACGATTACGGTGGTCGAGCGTGGCAGGGGACGCGGGGTCGACCGGGGCGGTGGCAGGGGCGGCCATTGCCGTCTCGATTCGGTCGGTGTCGGTCGTGCGGGGACGGCGCACCGTGTTGCGCGACGTCGATCTCGAACTGCCGGCCGGCCGCATCGTCGGCATCATCGGCCCGAGCGGGTGCGGTAAGTCGACGCTGGTGCGTTCGATCGTCGGTGTGCAGGCGAGGGTGAGCGGGAACATCGACGTGCTCGGCGCCGAGGCAGGTGTCGCCTCGCGGCGCGGCGACGTCGGGTACGTCACCCAGGCACCCTCGGTCTACGACGACATCTCGATCCGTCAGAACCTCACGTACTTCGGTCGGTTGTTGGGTGTCGGCGATCCCGAGGTCGAGCGTGTGATCGACGCCGTCCGGTTGAGCGAGTTCGCGGACCGTCGGGTGCAGGACCTGTCGGGTGGGCAACGGGCCCGGGTGTCGTTGGCGATCGCGCTGCTGGGTGGGCCACCCCTCCTGGTGCTCGACGAACCGACGGTCGGGCTCGACCCGGTGCTCCGTCAGGAGCTCTGGGGCCAGTTCGCCGACCTCGCTGCGTCGGGCGTCACGTTGCTGGTGTCGAGCCATGTGATGGACGAGGCCACCCGGTGCGACTGGTTGGTGCTGCTCCGAGACGGCACGGTGCTGGCGCACGGGGCGCCGTCGGATCTGCTGGCCCGCACCGGGACCGAGACCGTCGAGGACGCCTTCCTGGCGCTGGTGGCCGAGCGGGGGAGCCCATGACACGGCGCACCGCCAGAGCCACCGCAGCCCGGGTGCTCCGTCAGCTCGCCCGCGACCGCCGCACCCTGGTGATGTTGATCGCGGTGCCCAGCGTGTTGCTGGTGCTCGTTCGATTCGCGTTCGATGCTCGCCCTGCGGTGTTCCAGCGGACGGGCCTTCCACTGATCGGCGTGTTCCCGCTGGTGTCGATGTTCCTCGTCGCCTCGATCTCGATGCTGCGCGAGCGACGCTCCGGCACGCTCGAGCGCTTGATGGCCCTGCCGGCCACCAAGCCCGGACTGTTACTCGGATACGCCGGGGGGTTCGCGGTCGTCGCCGGCGTCCAGGCCGTCGTGACGCTCTCGGTCGGCATGGGCCTGCTCGGCCTCGACGTCGCCGGTCCGTTCTGGCTGGCGGTGGTCATCGCGATCGCGAACGCATTGCTCGGCATGGCGATGGGCCTGGCCCTCAGCGCGTTCGCGGCGACGGAGTTCCAGGCGATCCAGTTCATGCCGGCCTTCGTGCTCCCCCAGTTCCTCCTGTGCGGGTTGATCGCCGACCGGGCCGACATGGCACGGCCGCTCGAGATCGTCTCGAACGTGCTCCCGCTGACCTATGCCTACGACGCGCTGCGCGCCGTCGCCGATCAGCCCGGCGTCGGCAGCGGCGTGCTGGTCGATCTGGCCGTCAGCATGGCGATGGCGGCGCTCTCGCTCGCGGCCGGTGCCGCCACGCTGCGCCGTCGCACCCCGTAGTCGCCGACACCTGCCTCGCCGCCGCGGTGGCCCGCGCCGACGACGGTGGTGGCCGTGGCGGAGGCGGTGGCGGTGGGCCGATGAGACGGCCGTGTCGCGATGTTGGTAGCCGTGGCCCCAGATTCGCGACGCGGTGGTGGATGCGCGCGCGAGTCGGTCGGCCGTGTCGCGTCGCCGGGGCTGGTGGCCCCAGGAGCGCGACACGGTGGTGGTGGTGTTGGTGGGGTTTCGAGCGGGGTCAGGCTCCGTCGAAGAAGTCGGTGAATCCGGCCGGGGCGTACGGGCCGATCACGATCTGTTCGAGCACGCCGATGCCGGTGTGGTCGCCATCGGTGGCCCGCACGACCTGTTGCACGTGGATGTTCTCCGGCGCGAGCAGGTCGAGTTCGGCCGGATCGAACGACTCGCCGGCGATCGCCAGTTCGTCGTGCCACACCCCCTGCTTCCAGACGGGGTGCCCGTAGCCGAGGCCCTTCATCTGGAACCGGAGCAGGGGTTCCAACGAGACCGTGCGCGTCTCGCCGCCGAGGCGCACCAGGTCGATCTCGGCCGACGCCGCCAGGCGCGTGCCCGGGTGATACGCAACGCGGTGGGCTGCGGTCGCCATGCGAACGTCGGTGCTCGTGAGATCGGGTGGGATCTGCGATTCGGCGTCGTAGAGCCGTGCCTCGATGCCCTCCCGCACCAGTGGCTCGCCGCTCGGCCCGTCGAAGAAGATCGCATGGCTCACGTGGTCGTCCCAGATCAGCGGCGCCCACAGGAAGAAGATCCCGGTCGGGAGTTGCGGCGCACCGCCGGTCTCGCGTTCGCCGACCGGACGCAGGCCCCACGACCGGTCTTTGGTGCCGTGCCAGTCGTCGACCGTGAACTCGCCGTCCGGGTGCGCGACCGTGCCGGTCCACCGCCCGAACTGGTCGAACCGGGTGGCGTCCATCCAGCGGCGGTGACCGGCCCACAGTGTCTGCCTGGCCTCCTCGATCGGCGCCGTGCGGGCCGAGAACGTGAGGTCACAGGCGACGCCCGACTCGTTGTCGTCGAGGATCACCCGTGTGCGTCGGAGCGGCTCGGCGATCTCGAGTCGGAACGGGCCGACCTGCATGTCGGTGCGTTCGAGCGGCGCCCGGCGCGACCCGTAGAACGCATGCTGGCGGCCGCCGGCCTCGACGGTGCTCACCGCGCAGTCCATGATGCCTCGGTGCGGGTACACCGCGATCCCGATCCCGAAGTACCGCTCGCCATCTGCGCTGTACCCGTTGAACCAGGTGCGGTCGTACAGGTTGCGGTCGGACGTGGCCGGCACAGCGATCGGTTCCGGCGTCTGGTGGATCGGATAGTCGTCGAGCCGGTTCAGCATGTCCCGATCATGCCGCGTCGGGCAGAACCCGCTCCCAGCAGAGCGTCCGAGACGGGCTCCGCCGCCGTGGCGAGCGTTCGAGCCGGTCGGTGACCGGTGTGCGTGCGACACTGGCGCATGATCGATCATCGATTCGACACGGTGACCAACGGCGACATCGACATCCGGGTGGCGGTGGCGGGCGAGGGGCCGCTGATGCTCTTCGTGCACGGCTGGCCCGAGCTCTGGTACTCGTGGCGTCATCAGATGGAGCACTTCGCCGATCGCTACACGGTGGCGGCGATGGACGTGCGCGGCTACGGCGGCAGCTCGAAACCGCCGGAGATCGAGCGGTACAGCCTGCTGGAACTCGCGAGCGACGCCGCTGCCGTGATCGACGCGATGGGCGGCACGGCGATCGTCGTCGGGCACGACTGGGGTGCGCCGATCGCGTGGCAGACGGCCCGTCTCCACGCCGACAAGGTGTCGGCCGTGGCCGGTCTGAGCGTGCCGTACCTGCCGGTCGGCCCGGAGTCGGCGATGGAACTGTGGGACGTGCTCTACGCCGACAAGTTCTTCTACATGAAGTACTTCCAGGAACCGGGTGTGGCCGAGGCGGAACTCGGTGCCGACGTCGCCCGCAGCCTTCGGATGGTCTGGTACAGCGCCAGCGCCGACGGACGCGGCGCGATGATCATGGAGAAGCCGGCCGACGCCACGATGCTCGACGGTCTCGTCGACCCCGACCCGTTCCCCGACTGGTCGACGCCCGACGATCTCGCGGTCTACGTCGAGGCGTTCGAGGCCGGCGGGTGGACCGGGCCGCTCAACCGGTACCGGGCCCAGGGTGTCGATGCCGAGCAACTGGGTTCGCAGACCGAGCCGCCGAAGGAGATCCAGCAGCCGGCGGCGTTCATCGGGGGCGAGTTCGACCCGGTCAGGAAGTTCGCCGCCGGCATCGATCTGTTCGGTGACACCGGTGCCAACTGCGTCGACTTCCGCGGTGCGACGATCGTGCCCGGTGCCGGCCACTGGGTGCAGCAGGAGGCCCCCGAAGCCACCAACGCCGCCCTCGACGAGTTCCTCGCCTCGCTGTAGCGCGCCTCGCCCGACGGGGTGTGTCGCCGTGGTGGGTCCGGGGGCCTGAAGTCGCTACGCGGCCGGCTCGCCTGCGTCGTGGCGTCGGCCGTCGGAGCTGTGTCGCGGTACTGGGTCGCGGGGTCCTGGAATCGCGACGCGGCGTGGCGCGTCGGCGGGCGTTCGTGTCAGCGGTGAGCCGGGACGCGCACTGTGTGGAACTGCATGACGTCGTCGTCGACCGGGGCCTTCGAGATCAGCTTGACGTCCTGGTTAAACCGCTGGGTGTTGACCCACGGCTCCCGGTCGCCCTGCTTCGGCATCATCGGCATGATCCGCTGCATGTACCCGGCCGAGAAGTCGTCGATCCACGGGCGCTGCGGCATGTCCGCGTCGGAGGGTCGCAGCGTCGGCACGCAGTAGTCGGTGCCGGTGGCGCGCATGTGGCTGAGCAGCCGGCACACGAAGTCGCACGTGATGTCGGCCCGCAGCGTCCACGACGCGTTGATGAACCCGAACGACGAAACCAGGTTCGGGATGTCGGAGTACGCGAGGCCCTTGTAGGTCCACGTCTGGCTGAAGTCGACCGGTTCGCCGTCGACCGTGAAGTCCATCTCGCCGACGGTGACCAGTTGCAGCCCGGTCGCCGTGACGATGATGTCGGCGTCGAGGTGCTCACCCGACTGCAGTCGAATGCCGGTCGGTGTGAACGTCTCGATGTGGTCGGTGACCACCGACGCCGAACCGTCCTTCAACGCCTCGTACAGGTCGCCGTCGGGGATCAGACACAGCCGCTGGTCCCACGGGTTGTAGCTCGGCGTGAAGTGCTCGTCGACCATCTCGTCGCCGAGTTGCTTGCGGGTGAGGTCGAGCAGCTTCTCCTTGACCTTGGCGGGCTGCTTGCGGGTCCGTTCGTAGAACAGCTGTCCGAGCGCCACGTTCTTCTTGCGGACGATCTTGTAGGCGAGCGACTCGGGCAGCAGCTTGCGGAGACGGTTGGCGATCCCGTCCTGCGCCGGGCGTGACACGACGTAGGTGGGCGAACGCTGCAGCATCGTGACGTGCCCGGCGTCCTTCGCCATCGCCGGCACCAGTGTCATGGCCGTGGCGCCCGAGCCGATGATGACGACGCGCTTGCCGGCGTAGTCGAGGTCGTCGGGCCACTGCTGCGGGTGGACGATCTGCCCCTCGAAGTCGTCTCGGCCGGGGAACTCGGGGGTGTAGCCGCCCTTGTACGAGTAGTAGCCCGAGCACATGAACAGGAACGAGCAGGTGTAGGTGACGGTGTCGTCGGTGTCGGTTCGGTGGGCGGTGACGGTCCAGCGGGCGTCGTCGGTCGACCACGACGCGGTGGTGACGAGGTGGTTGAACCGGATGTGCTGCTCGATGCCGTACTCGTCCACGGTCTCGCGGAGGTACTCGAGGATCGCCGGACCATCGGCGATCGACTTCTCGTGCTTCCACGGCTTGAAGCTGTAGCCGAGCGTGTGCATGTCGCTGTCGGAGCGCACACCGGGGTAGCGGAACAGGTCCCAGGTGCCGCCGATGTCGGCGCGCCCCTCGAGGATGACGAACGAACGGTCGGGGGAGGAGGTCTGCAAGTGGTACGCCGCCCCGATGCCGGAGATCCCGGCACCGACCACGAGCACGTCGACATGTTCCGCAACGGTCATGAGCCGACGGTACTTGACCGACGGGTCGAGGAGCAGAGCCGGAAGATCATCGACTCGCGCCGGGTTCCGGGTGCATGGCACGAGCGATGTTCGACGGACGGGTGATCGCGGAGAGCGACGACGTGAAGGTCGTGGAGGGGATGGTGTACTTCCCGCTCGACAGCGTGCGGCAGGATCTCTTGGTCGACAGCCCGATCACCTCCCGCTGCTTCTGGAAGGGCAAGGCCCGGTACTGGCACGTACAGGGCGAGGCCGACATCGCCCAGAACGCAGCATTCGCGTACGAGCGGCCGTGGCCGCTCGCCAAGAAGCTGGTGACCGACCGGGTCGCGTTCTGGCGCGGCGTCGAGGTGACCAGCGACTGATTCGCCGGGGCCCGGCCTCGGGTCGAGCACCGTGGGTACGGTCGCCGTACCTCGGTCGGCGAAGATGGAGCCGATGTCCCAGCTGCTGATCGACGAGCCCATCCTCCTCCTCGGGGTCGTGCTGGCGCTCGGCGGCATCCTGGGCTCCGTTCGGGTCGCCGGGGTGTCGCGCGGAGCGGCGGGTGCGCTCGTCGTCGGTCTGGTCGTCTCGGGTCTCGACGACCGTCTCGCGATCGATCCGCTGGTCGGCACGCTCGGACTGTCGTTGTTCACGTTCGCGGTCGGTCTCGCGTCCGGGCCGTCGCTCGTGTCGTCGTTGCGGTCCAACATCCGGCTGATCGTCGGTGTGGGCGTGGTGCTGACGGCGGCCGCCGCGCTCACCACCGGTGTCGGGGCGGTGCTGGGCCTCGATCGGGGCGTCACCGCCGGTCTCTACTCGGGAGCGCTGACCAACACACCGGCGCTCGCGGCGGCGGGCGACGCCCTGCCGGCGGCCGAGGCCGACCAAGCGGTCGTGGGGTATGCGCTGGCGTACCTGTACGGCGTCGTCGGGATGTTGATCGCGGTGATCGTGGTGCAGGCGACGGCGCGGCGCGTGCCGGTGCCCGAAGACGCCGACCGGCCGGGGCGCGTGGTCAACGTGACGGTGCGTGTGTCGCCCGATTGTGCGTTCGCCACGGTCGCCGACGTGCACAGCCGCTATCCGGGGCAGGCCCGGGTGAGCCGGATCCACCACGGTGACGTCACCCGGGTCGGCGTCAGGGCGTCGCACCTCGAGGGCGGCGACCTGGTGACCGTCGCCTGTGACGAGCGGATCCGCAGCGATGTCGTCGCGGCGCTCGGCGTCGTCACCGACGTTGCGCTACCCGATGACCGGTCGACGCTCGACTTCCGCCGCATCCTGGTGTCGCGTTCGGGTCTCGTCGGCCGGCGCGTCAGCGAACTCGATCTGGAGCATCGCTACGGCGCAACGATCACGAGGGTTCGCCGCGGCGATGTCGACCTCGTCGCGACCGATTCGATCGTGCTCGAACCGGGCGACCGCGTGCGGGTGGTCGGCCCGACCGACGCACTGGGGTCGGTCGCGAAGGAACTGGGCGACAGCGAACGGCACGTCGGCGAGTTCCAGGCGCCGGGCTTCCTGCTCGGCCTCGTGATCGGCCTCGCGATCGGGTTCGTGACGGTGCCGATCCCCGGGCTCGGCGACGTTCGCCTCGGCTCCGCCGGCGGTCCGCTGGTCGTCGGACTGCTGCTCGGCCACCTCCACCGCACCGGCCCGCTCGTGTGGCAACTGCCTCACGGCGCCAACCTGACGCTTCGCCAGCTCGGGGCGATCCTGTTCCTGGCGGTGGTCGGGGTGGCGTCGGGGCCCGTGCTCGTCGATGCGCTCCAGACCTCGGTCGGGCCGAAGGTGATCGTCGGCGGGTTCGTCGTGACCACCAGCACGGCCGCGGCGCTGATGCTGGTCGGACGGATGAACGGCGTGGGCGGTGACCGGATGTCGGGTGTCGTCGCCGGTGCCCAGACCCAACCCGCGGTGCTGGCGTTCGCCGTGGGCCGCTCCGACGACCCGAGGGTGCCGCTCGGCTACGCGCTCGCGACGCCGGTGGCGATGGTGGTCAAGATCGTCATGGCGCAGGTGCTCGTCCTGGTGCTCTGAGTTCAGTCGGCGAGTACTCGCAACACGGCGGCCCATGCCGCGTGATCGGGCTCGATCAGGTCCATGTGCCCGGCGCCGTCGATCTCGACGACCTCGATCGTGGCCGGGCGGTTCGGGTCGACGGAGTACGGAGGTGGCACGACGTCGTCGTTCGTGCCGACCACCGACACCATCCGGGGGCCTGCATCGAGGCGTGGCCGGGCCGCCTCGTAGCGTTCCGGGACCTCGTCGGGTGTTCCGCCCAGGAGTTCCATGACGGCGCCGTTGCCGAGCGGCTTCGACGCCGCGCCGAGCAGGTCGACGACCGCCCCCTGGCCGACCGCCACCGTCGGCACCACCGCGGGCCCGGCGCCGGGCGCGTCGGCGGGCAGGCCGGCGCGACCCGCAGCCCACAGCGCAAGGTGGCCACCCGCCGAGTGGCCGACGATCGACACCCGATGCAGGTCGATCGGGTGGTCGCCGGCGACCACGGCGAGGTGGTCGACCGCGGCCGCGACATCGGTGAGCGTGCCCGGCCAACCGCCGCCGTCGTCACCCAGACGTCGGTACTCGATGTTCCACACCGCGATGCCGCGCGCCACCAGGTCGGCCGCGATCGGGTCCATCAGCGTCAGGTCGTAGGGGTTGCGCCAGAACCCACCGTGGACGAGTACGACAGCCGGTGCGAGCGCACCGTCGCCGCCGGCACCGGAGACACGGCGTGGGAGGTGCAGTTCCCCGAACTGCTCGGGCGCGTCGCCGTAGCGGATCGTGATCGGTGGTTCGGTGGTGGTGGACATCGCGGTGCTCGTCTCGGTCGGGTCGTTGGTGGTGCACGCCGCGAGTGCGAACACGAACGCCAGGATCGCAGGTCGCCAGGGTCGCGAGAAACCGGACACGATCGGTATTCGGAGCGCCGACGCTCTCGGATCGCTCGTCCGCGGCGCGACACGTCACACTCTGGCATGGCGACGTTTCCGAAAGATGCCTCGATCCACACGCAGCGGGCCAACGAGCCGCGCGATCTCGGCATGGACCCGGCCGACTTCGAGCGAGCGTCGCGAGGCCTGATCGCCCAACACCCGACCGGTGTGATCGAGGGAGCGTGGGGAACCGCGTGGGACATCAACAAGTACGACTTCATCGAGCAGGGCGCACCCAATCCCGACACGGTCAACCCGAGCCTCTGGCGGCAGGCCCAGCTCAACAACATCCACGGGCTGTTCGAGGTCGCGCCGAAGGTCTGGCAGGCCCGAGGCTACGACATCTCGAACATCACGTTCATCGAGGGCGACACCGGCTGGATCGTGATCGACCCGCTCACGGTCGAAGGGTGCGCTCGCGACTGCCTCCAGCTCGCCAACGACACGCTCGGCGAACGGCCGGTGACCGCGGTGATCTACACCCATTCACACACCGATCATTTCGGTGGCGTGCTCGGCGTGACCACCCAGGACGACGTCGACGCCGGCCGGTGCCGCGTCATCGCCCCCGAACACTTCCTGCGCGAGGCGATCTCCGAGAACGTCATCGCCGGGTTCGCGATGGCCCGCCGGGCGCTCTACCAGTTCGGCCCGCTCCTCCCGGCCGGGCCGCGGCAGCACGTCGACTGCGGGCTCGGCAAGGCGATCCCCCTGTCGCCGCCCGGACTGATCGCGCCGACCGAGGACATCACGCACACCGGTCAGGAGCTCGTGGTCGACGGCGTGCGCGTCATCTTCCAACTGACTCCCGAGACCGAGGCGCCGGCGGAGATGAACTTCTTCTTCCCAGACCGCGGCGACGACGGCGGGTGGCTGTGCATGGCCGAGAACTGCTCGCACAACATGCACAACCTGATCCCGATCCGCGGCGCGCAGGTGCGCAACTCGCTCGCCTGGTCGAAGTACATCGACGAGGCGATCGACCTGTTCGCCGATCGCACGGAGGTGATGTTCGCGTCGCACCACTGGCCACGGTGGGGCGGCGACGACGTGCGCGGTTTCCTCGAGAAGCAGCGCGACATGTACCGCTACGTCCACGACCAGACGATGCGGTACGCGAACCACGGTCACACGCCGCTCGAGATCGCGGAGATGATCGAGCTGCCCGAGGAGTACCGCTCCGAGGCGCACACGACCGGCTACTACGGCCACCTCGCTCACAACGTGAAGGCGGTCTACCAGCGGTATCTCAGCTGGTACGACGGCAACCCGGCCAACCTGGGGAAGTTGCCGCCGACCGAGGTCGGTCGTCGCTACGTCGAACTCGCCGGGGGAGCGGATGCGCTGCTGGCCAAGGCCCGCGCGGCCTTCGACGAGGGCGACTACCGGTGGGTGGCGGAGGTGGTGGGACACGTCGTGTTCGACGACCCGACCAACACCGAGGCGCGCGAGCTCCAGGCCGACGCGTTCGAGCAGATCGGCTACCAGAGCGAGTCGGCGACGTTCCGGAACGCGTTCCTCACCGGCGCTCACGAGCTCCGTCACGGTCACCCGCCGCGCAACCCGGCGATGCGACGTGGCTACATGGAGGCGATGACGGTCGACCAGCTGATGGACGCCACGGCGGTCCGCTTGAAGGCGGAGGAGGTGGGCGATATGCGCGTCACGGTCAACCTCCGGTTCGCCGATGTCGGCGAGGAGTGGCGCACCCGCATCTCCAACCGCACGATGCAGACCACGCCCGGTTTCGCCGACGAGGCGGATGCCACGGTGGAACTCGACCGCGAGGCGATCATCCGGATCGCCACCGGCGAGTCGACCGCGGCCGAGGTGGTCGAATCGGGACGTGTGTCGATCGACGGTGATGCCGCGGCGTTCACCGTGCTGTTCGAACACCTCGACGTGTTCATGTCGATGTTCCCGATCGTCGAACCCTGACCCTGGCGACGACCGGCTATTCGACGATCACCAGCGCGCTCGCACTGCGGCCGAACACCTCGGGGGCGTAGATCTCCTCGGCCCGGGTGGGGGGTACGACGAACGTGCCCGGCGTGGTGGCCCGAGCGATGTACGTGTACTCGTAGGTGCCGCCCGGCAGGTAGCTCGCGAACGCCTCGGCGCGGTCGTCGCGCAGGTTCTGGTGTTCGTACCAGTTCCAGCCCCAGAACCACGACGAGACGCCGATGTCATCGTCGGCCGCGTCGTCGGAGCTGCTCGGCGGCGGCGTGGTCTGCGACACCGACAGTGCCGGGTTGACCGGCTCGAGCCCGGCCGGCAGCGGGTCGCTCAGCGCAACGTGGGTCCGTCGTGCGTCGGCGACCATCGTCAGCTTCACCCTGACCTTGGCGCCCGCGCGGATGGTCCACGAACCATCGGCGTTGCGCTGCACGTCGTCGGGGTCGTCGATCGCCTCGTACTCCCGTTCGACCACGAAGCCCTCGTCGCGGGCATCGAGCTGCAGGTCGCTCGGGGCGTAGCGCAGGCCGAGCCGGTAGTAGAGACGTCCGTCGCCCTCCTTCGCGAGCACGATGTCCGTGTCGCCGGCGTCGATCACGAGGGGCATCGGCACGAGCGTGTTGACCCGGTCGGTCGTGCGACCGTCGAACGTGGCCTCGGCGGCGTAGAGGTTGCCGAGCCAGGCCCGGGCGACGAAGTCGGGGGTGACCGACTCGAACGTGTCGAAATAGCTGTTCAACGCGACCAGGATGAAGGCGTTCTCGTGGGCGTTGTTCCACCGCCCGCGGGTTTGGCCACCGAGCAGTCCTGCGACGACCTTCGGGATCAGATCGCTGTCGGGCGTCTCGGAGATCAGTGCCTCGAGGATGATGCCGTCGGTCTTGCGCTCGCTGTTGGCGATCACGTAGGCGTCCTCGCCGTACGACGTGGCGAACGTGGCGGCGCCGGCGGTCTCGACCGCGGCGTTGACGAATCGGCGTTCGATCTCGTCACGCAGTTCCTGATCGACGATCGAGGGCCACAACCAGGCGACCGCGTCGAGTTCCAGGTCGTCACCGACCCGTTCGTACAGCGCCGTGGCCTTCGAGGCATCCCCGCGACCGGCCGCTTCGCGCACGTACAGCGCGTACGAACTCAGCGAGTTGCGGACCTGCTCGCCGTAGGTCGAGGGGAAATACTCCTCGATCGAGGCCAGGTGGTCGAGCGCTCGGTCGAGGGTGTCGGCCGGCACCGAGTAGCCGGCGTCCTCGGCCAACACGAGCGCGTGGGTGGTCTGGATCGACTGCCACGGGATCGAGTCGCGACCGCGCTGCCAGTACGGGAATCCGCCGTCGTCGTTCTGGAGCGCCGCCAACGCGTCGAGGTCGCCGCGGACCGCGGCGTTGAGGTCGGCGGTGCTCGGGAGGCCCTCGGCGTCGAAGGCGTCGAGCACGTCGCGGAGGGTGGCGATCGCCATGATCCGCGACGCGAGACCGTCGGACGAGGCGTAGGAGTAGTCGGTGAGGTAGATGACGGCGTCGGTGAGCGCCTGGAGCGCAGTGGACGACGTGTTGATCTCGAGCCCGCCGAACTGCGGGAATACGCCCGTCGGGGCGATCGTCGGTTGGGCGATAGCGGTGTCGTCGTCGACGACACCGTAGGTGGCGAACGCCTCGGCGGTGGCGGGTGTGTAGACCGGTAGATCGATCGCGGTGGCGTCGGTGAAGTCGCCGCTGACCGCAACCACCCGGAAGCGGGCCGTGCCGACATCATCGGTGGTGGCGGGGAATCTCACCTCGATGCGATCGTTGGCCGGCACCGTGACCCGGCGACCGGTGGGGCCGGTCAGCTTCAGGTTGGACGACTCGATCGCGACGTCGACTTCGAGCGGCTCACGGGTCTGGTTCTGGAGCACCACCGGTAGTTCGACCTCGTCGCCGAAGTTCAGGAACCGGGGCGCCGACGGGCGGACCTGGAGTGGCAGCCGGGCGGTGATGGTGGACTCGCCCTTGCCGAAGCGGTCGGCGCCGTCGATCGCCACCGCCATCACCCGGTACCGGGTGAGGCTGTCGGGGAGCGGCACGTCGACGGTGACCTGGCCGTCGTCGTCGGTCGACTCGGCCGGGGCGTACACCGCCAGCGCGTCGAAGTCGTCGCGCACGTCGATCGTCTCGGCCTGATCGGCTCCACCGGCGAAGTCGCCGTCGTCGGCTGACTCCTCGACCGAATCGTCGGTTGCGTCGCGCCCGGCGTTCGCGGAGGGCGCGGGCGCCCCGTCGGCGCGCTCGCCGGACTCGTCGGTGACCAGATCGGCACGGGTGAGCAGGATGCTCGACCGCATGTACCTGGCGTTCAGTTCGGACCAGACGTCTCGGTAGAAGATGTCGAGCGGGTCGGCGAGGTCGTAGCCGGTCAGCGACAGCACGGCTTCGTCGACGACCACGATCGCGACGTCGGCACCCGCCACCGGGTCGCCGGCGGCGTCGGTGACCGCGACGGTGACCGACGTGTCGTCGCCGGGCTCGAGTTCGACGTCGGCGGGGGTGGCCACGACGTCGAGCGCACGGGTGACCGGCGGGATCGACAGCCCGATGCGGGCCGTGGCGTATGCCGCCTGATCGGGGAGATCGGGGAGCTCGTTGCCGTCGTCGTCGACACGGACGCTCGCTCCGGCCATGTCGACCTGCACGTCGATGTTGGGCACGTACGTGTCGTCGATCGGGATCTCGAGGACGGCGCTGCCGTCCTCGGCCTCGAACGCCTCGGTGGAGACGATGCCGCCCCGGATGATCGTGACGATGCCGGAGGCCGGGGCGAACGGGGCCTGCACGAGGAGTTCGGCGGTGTCGCCGGGCTCGTAGGTCTGCTGGTCGGGGACGACCGTGACCGTGCCCTGTTCGACGCCGCGCACGGGGCGGCCGGTGGAACCGCTGACCCATTGGGTGAGCTGGGTGCGGTTGGTGTGACCGTCGTCGTCGACGACGGTGGCGGTGATCCGGTAGGTGCCGCCCGTCTCGGTGTCGAACTCGCATCGCATCGCATCGTCGGCTGCGTCGCCGGTGGACGTGAACGTGCAGGTCTGCTCGTCGGTGAGCTGTTCGGTCCAGTCGCCGCCGACGAGCACCCATTCGAGACGGCCCGCGGTGACGGTGACCTCGCGCCCGGGCACGGTGCCGCCGTCGACGTCGGTGACGACGCCGTCGACACGGATCGGGGTGCCCTGCCTGACGAACGCGCGGTCGGAGCGGAGCCCGACGTAGTACGCGGCGGGGTGGACGAGCAGGTCGGTGCGCGACGACCACGCCTGGCGGTTCACGTCGAACACGGTCGCCTCGGCGGTGATCGTGGTCGGCAGGGGGGCGGCGGGG
>CAXAWD010000024.1:0-16476 GCA_963972325.1 uncultured Acidimicrobiaceae bacterium | reverse complement strand
CACGTCGACCTCGGCCGTCAGCAGCTCCTTGGTCAACGGCGAGGTCGCCACCTTGACCCAGACGAGCGTTCGACCGCGCCGGTCGTGGATCTGGATCACCGGTTTGCGGTTCGCTCGGGCGGGACCGAACAAGAAGGTGCCGTACGTCGGTGCAGCGAGTCCGAGTGACGTCGTGACGTGATCGACGATCGAGCGATCGGCCGACACGCCGAGACGACGGCGCGACGAGGCCACCGCGATGCCCAGCAGTGCCGCGACGCCGCCGGCGTCGCGGAGGCGAGAGAATCGACTGCGGTCGTCGCTCACCCGGTGGGAAGCTGCCGCCGCGCTCGTCCACCGCCAGGGGATGAGCTGCTGGACGTCCGTCCGGGACGGAATGGCGACGTACCGTTCGCCGGTACGCCGTCGCCACGGAACCCAGGACCGCTCCGACCCGTCGGGCCACAGCGACGGGATGAACCAATGTTCGGGCGTCATGCGGTCGCCACCATGGGTTTCGGCTCCTCGATCCATCCCGATGGCTGGCCCAAGGCCTCCTCATCGTCGCGTCGGAACACCAGAGCGAGCGCGATGAGCACGATCGGGAGGGCCGTGGGCAGCATCGAATAGAAGAACATCTGGAGCGCTGCCACCCAGATCACGCTCGCCAGCAGGATCGACGTCGAATCGCGATGCCAGGTCACGAGGTACAGCGCCCAACCGATGAAGGCGACGTACAACGCCAGCCCGACCAGCCCGTGGGAGAACATGGCGGTCCAGATGTGACCGTGGGTGCCCACCGCCGGCGAGAACGGATTGGTCGACGGGCGCGGCCCGCCGTACCCGAGGAACGGAGACTCGAGCGCGCCCTGCCAGGCCTCCTGGTAGATCCCGGCGCGGGCGTTGGCGTCGGATTCCCCGAGGCGGCCCGACACGATCGCACCGATCGGGGTGAAGGCGATGAGCCCTGCGATCAGGACGATGCTCGCCGCGAGCAACTTCATCGGTGCCGTGCGACCGACGAGGAAACTGCGGACGGCGACCACGATCAGAATGGCGGAGACGCTGATCCACAACCCGCGGTTCACCGACAGCATCATCGGGGGTACTCCGACGACGAGTCCGATCACGCCGAGGCGTCGCCGCCGGGGGTCGGGGGAGAGGAGCGTCGCGGCGATGAAGAACGGCGTGAGCAGCCCCACCGCACCGCCCCACTCGTTCGTGAACGCGAACAGGGTCGACGGGCGCGGGATCGAGACACCGAAGATGTTCTGCACCTGTGCGAACCGCGGACGCACGAGGTTGCCGACGAAGTCGTTCTGAGCGATCGCCCGCGGGAGCACCAGACTGGCGGGCGTCACGCTCAGACGTCCGTTCGGCACGAGCAGCCCGAGGTAGCCGCCTGCGATCGCCCACACCCAGAACATCGCGACCCAATCGACGAACTGCCGCCGTGAGACGCGCCGTTCGTTGTACACGTAGTAGGCGAGCCCCAGTGCGGTGAGGTACGCGGTGTAGCGCAGGCCGTAGGCCAGCAGTCGCGTCGCCTTGTCGATCCGGATCACGCTGAACCCGGCCCACATGACGTAGAGGATGTACGGCACGACAGCCGGTGGGCGCCTGATCTCGGGGCGCATGACGAACCACGCCCCGAGCGGGATGACGGCGAGCGACCAGATGAACCCACCGACCCCGAGGAGCCAGAACACCGGATTGAGCACGAAGAGCGCGTAGACGATCCACCCAGGCCTGAGTCTGGGAGGTCGCCCGACGGCCACCACCAGTCAGATGCCTCGACCGAAGCGGTGGGCGAGTTCCAGTGCCCGGTCGGCGCTGATCAGCTTCAGCGACACCGCGACGGCGACCGGCCACCGCTTCTCCAGCGGCCACCGGGCAGCGGTTCGGCCGATCTCGCGGAAGGCGGCGCGCCGCTCGCCGAGCGCGGCGAGGGCGAACGCGATCTGGCCACGGATCCGAGCCTCGGCCCGACGATCGTCGGCGAACTCGGGATGCTTGTCGAGCAGATAACGCTGCGCATCGACGATCGTGCGCCAGCGCGTCGCGAAGTACGAGGTGCGGCCCCAACGGATGACCGCCAGCGGATCGGTGAGGCACACGATGCGCCCGCCCTTGGCGACCCGCAGCAGAAAGTCGTAGTCCTCCGAATAGCCGCCCGGGATGACCTCGTCGACGTCGCCCACGCTGTCGAGGGCGTCGCGCCGGAACACGAACGTCGACGGGTGCGCCTCGGTCGTCCGGTCGCGTACGAGCGACGCGACCGTGAGCTCGGGTGCGGGCGACGGGCGATCGGTGCGCTCACCGTCGAAGTCGATCACGATGCCGGTCGTGGTCAACCAGATGTCGGGGTGATCGACCATCGCACCGATCTGGGCGGCCAGTTTGCCGGGCATCCAGACGTCGTCGTCGTCGCAGAAGGCCACGAAATCCGCGTCGGTGCACGCTGCGATGCCGCTGTTCCGTCCGCCGGGCAGACCGGGCGATCGGACGTTGCCGATGACCCGAACGGTTCGGCCGGGGGTGTCCGACACGAGACTCTCGTCGGGTTCGGTGCGATCGAACACCACCACGACATCGATCGACCCGTCGTAGTCCTGGGCGAGAATCGCATCGAGGGCACGACGCAGCATCTCGGGCCGGTCGTGGGTGGGGACGACGACGGCGACATCGGGGAGTGAGTGGTTGGTCATCTGCAGTACACCTGCCTGAGTGGAGTCGTCAGCGCGCCGACGACCTTCTGTTTGCGGGACGGCATGGAATTCCGCCATGCGTCGTCGGGTCGGACCTCGATCGGTCCCGTGCGGAATCGAGACGGGTTGCCCGAGACGGTGTGGTCGCAGCCGAGCGTGACCGTCGTGCGTTCCACCTCGAGCGGTTCGGTGCCGTGGTGATCGGTGAGATCGTCGGCGATCGTCCCCACGACAGACGGGTCGGCGACGAAACGTCCGTAGGAGATCCGGCGCCGGCGGACCTTGGCGAGCGGAGCGAGTTGCAGGAGCACGTTGTGGCTGGTCCACCTGCCGATCGCACGACCGGTCGACAGTTGTTCCATCGACGCTCCCGATTCGGGGCGAGCCACCTGCTTGGCCCACGAGTGGGCGACGCCACGTGGATCGCGTACCACGTGGAGGAGTCGGACGTCGTGGGACGGCACCGAACGGAGGAGGAAGAGGTAGGAGGGATGTTTGGACGAGTCGATCAGGACGGCGTCGTCCGTCAGTTCGCCGATCGCCCGATACAGGTCGTCGAGGATGGTGAGCAGGCGGCGGCGGGCGTCGCGGAAGGACGCGGGAGCGAGCGCCGGAGCGATCAACCACGGGATGTAGCGGTTGCGGTCGACGCGACGTCGATCGCTTCTGACCTGCTCGAGGTCGACGTGTTGCCAACCTCCGAACGCTCGCCGTCCGACCTCGCTCCAGAACTCGCACTCGTCGAACGACTTCGTGCAACCGCAGGGCTCGTGATCGACGACGCCCCGATCCCACAGATGGACCATTTCACCGAGCGCGACGTACGACGGTGACGTGGACAACGTGCGTTCGAGCAACGTGGTGCCGGATCGACCGACGGCGCCGATGTACACGACGGTGCTCACGGGGACCTCCGGAACACCAGACGCTCTCGGAGCGAGCGTTTCGGCAGGTCGCCGGCGAGCAACGCGTCGGCGAGTGCGGCGAACTCCTCGACCGCTTGCCCGACGTTCGTGGCATCGTTCGAGGGCCGCACGCGCTCGGCCATGAGGAGCGCGATCAACTCGTCGCAACTGGACGCGATGTCGATCACACCCTCCGCCGCCAGCTTCGAGCTGTACCGCATCTGGTGATCGTCGACGTGTTCACCGAGCTCCGGGTCACGAGGGACGACGATCGGTCGCTGGCCGGCGCTGTGACAGAGTCCGATCGTGCCCGGCCCACCGTGGCAGACCACCGCGTCGGCCGATCGCATTCGAGCCTCGAGCTCGGGTGCGGGCACGTAGTCGAACGACTCGACCCCGTCGAGCGGCGCCGTGGCGCCGCGCTGGACGATGAATCGTACGTCGGCCTCGCGCTGGGCCCGTGCAGCCCACTGGAGCATCCGGTCGAACGGGTGGTGGTCGGTGCCGACGGAGACGATGACCGTCTTCACAGCAGGCGACCGATCAGATGGCTACCCGGGAACAGCTCGAGCTGCTGCTCGTCCTGCACGACGAACAGGTCGGTGACCGGTGACACGAGTCGAGCGGTCAGCGTGCGGGTGTCGAATCGGTCGATCACCTCGACGTAGATCGTCGAGACCCCGAACAGCTTCGCGACCCAGAAGAACGGCACAGCGATGCCGGCGCCGGAGGAGACGACGACGTCGGGGCGATGCCGACGTATCTCGCGGAACGCGAGCCGGACGTTGCGGAGCAGGTTGGGGATGTTGCGCGTGGTGGGGTGATGCGCCCACACGACGTCGGCGTCACCCAGCATGCTGCGTGCGTCGGGGAGGTCGAACGTCGACCACCGGACGTCGTGTCGGGAGTACCAGCCGGCGAGACGGCAGAGCTGCGCGAGGTGGCCGCCCGCCGACGAGACGAGCAGTACGCGCTGGTGTGGCATGTCTGAGAGTTCTCGAGGTTCGTCCATGGATCCCGCCGCCGTGACTGGGCCCGAACGATATCAGGGCATCGCCCGGTTCTGAATGCGATTGAGCGGTCCGTGAGAGCACGGCTGGCCGCGACGCGAACTTGTTAACGTGTCGGGCTGCGCATCGACGCCGGTGGGCGCGAGCGGGACGATCGAGGACGACCAGGAGACCCACATGAGCGACGCACGAGCATCAGGGCCGGAGTGCTCGCCGGCAGGGGGCGGTGCCGAGCACCGTCTCGTGTTCGTCGGCGGAATGCACCGGAGCGGGACCACGCCGCTCACGAGGGCGATCGCTGCGCATCCCGACGTCAGCGGGTTCGAGAACACCCACGCCGAGGAGGACGAAGGCCAACACCTCCAAGACGTCATGCCGACCGGTGAACGGTTCGGCGGTCCGGGGCGGTTCGCGCTCGATCCACGCAGCGCACTGACGGAGTCGTCGCCGTTGGTCGGGGCCGAGAGCGCGGACCGGCTGATGGGGCAGTGGGGTCGGTACTGGGACCTCTCGAAGCACGTACTGGTCGAGAAGTCGCCGCCCAACCTGATCCGGATGCGGTTCCTCCAGGCGTTGTTCCCCGATGCTTCGTTCATCGTGATCACGCGCCACCCGGTGATCGTCAGCCTGTCGACGAAGAAGTGGGCGCCGCGCCGGTCGTACGCCAGCGTGTTCGAGAACTGGTTTCGAGCCCACGAGACGATGCGAGACGACTCGTCGCACATCCGTCGGCTGCACATGATCACCTACGAAGACCTGGTCGCGCGCCCCGCCGAGGTCCTCGCCGGCGTCTCGTCGTTCATCGGTCTGACGGGCACCCTGCCCGCCGACATGGTCCAGGGGGGACGGAGCTCGTCCTACGAGGCGACGTGGTCGGCCTGGCAGAACTCCGGCAATCCGCTCATCAAACTTCGGATGCGGCGGTTGCACGATCGGTACGCAGAGCGAGCTGCCTCGTTCGGGTACCGCTTCGACGATCTCTCGTCGTCCCACCCTCCGGCCTGACGCGCCACGGGCGGGCCCGAGGGCCCGCCCGTCGCGGATCGTCGATTCAGCGTCGACTCACTGCTCGACGCACATCACGTAGACGGTCGCCACCTCGTCGGAGCGGTCGTCGGGTGCCCGGACGTCGCCGTACCAGCCGGTCGGGTTGTCGCCCAACGGGTGGGGGCGACTCGACCGCATGTTCAGCGGGATGCCGAGACCGGCGCTGACGCCACCGGAGATCGCGACCTGTCCGTTCGGGCAGTTGGCGATCGCCTGACCGTTGGACCCGGAGTCGTCGGGCGCCGTGGTCGGCTCGACGTCGATCTCGGCCGTCACGACCGTGACCGATCCGATCGACGGGGTGACGGCGGACAGCGGCGTGTAGTACCCGAGCACGTCGACGATCACGTCGACGCTGCCGAAGGGGTTGTACATGGTGAACCGGCCGTTGGCCGACAGGGCGACGTCGACCTTGTTCGGCGTCGGGGACTGCGGCGGGATCCAGTTCAGGTTCGACGTGCCGGGTCGGTCTGCGTCGCTCGGCCAGAGCGTGAGGAAACTCGGCTGCGTGCCGTTGAGCGACGTGACGTTCAAGGCGATCGCAGTGGTTCCCGACGGGAGGTCGCACTCTCCGTACTCGCCCCAGGTGTCGACGACTCGTGTCTGTCCCGGCCCGAGGGTCGTGAACTCGTTGACTCGATCCGACTCTCGGGTGTCGACGAGTCGGCACGGGACGGTCGGCGTGAAGACCGAGGCCGGAGCCTCGCTCGCCGTCGAAGCGATCTGTGATCCGACGAACCCACCGACCAGGAGGGCTGCCGTGACAGCCCCAGCAAGCTTCTTGTACACATCTGCTCCAATCCCCATCCGGACCCGCCACGGTGGCGGGCCCGGACGAAATCTAGCAGTGCGTCAGGTGGTGTGTCGGGCGGTGGTCAGGGTGCTTTGTTGGTGCTGGTGCTGTTGAAGTAGGACTGGTTGGCGAGTTGGCGGAAGGCGTTGCCGAATGCTTTGCCCTTGGTGTTGGTGTTGTCGATTCGGGCGTTGACCTTGTCGACGCTGTTCCAGTAGACGAACGCCTTGATCATGGGGAAGTCCTTCATGAGTTGTTCGGCGTTGCCGCTGACGATCGAGGCGGGGTCGCTGTTGGAGATGGTGTCGACGCCCCATTCGCACAGCATGAGGGGTTTGCCCGGTGCTTTGTCGGTGGCCCATTCGTAGTAGCCGGGCCAGTTGAGGTTGGGCTTGACGCGGTTGACGATGTCGGCGAGGTCGTCTTGCCGGTTGTCCTTGGCGTAGGGGTCGTAGCACATCCAGTCGACGTAGGCGTCGCCGGGGTAGAGGCCGTCGAGGTAGTCGCGCCAGCCGTAGTAGCCCATCGGGTTCCAGACGTAGACGGCGTTGTTCACGCCGAGTGATTTCAGTTCGTCGACGACGTGGCGGTACATGGCTTTGTAGTCGGCGACGGTCATGCCCGACGATGACGAGGTCTTCACCTGGTCTTCGGGCTCGTGGTAGATGTTCAAGAAGACCTTGTGGGGGTATTTCTTGAGGCCGTTGGCCATGGTGGCGATCTGGTTGTCGGCGGCGCCGTTGGCGACTTGTCGCCAGGTGGTGTTGCCGGCGGGTTTCCAGTTGTAGAGCAGGAGGCTGCGTTGTTTGCCGGGGCGTTCGGCGACGGCGATCTCGCTGTTGGTCGGGAACGACTGGTTGCCGTTCTTGTAGAAGTGCAAGATGTCGGGGACGTTCTGGGCGACGTTTTCGTATTCGGCGAGGCCCTTGGACCAGTTGTAGTTGCCGTCGCGGGACGGGATCGAGGTCCCGAACCAGGCGCCGCAGGACGGCACGAGCTTCGACGAGACGGTGCAACCCGACGACGGAGGCGTCGGATCCGGAGTCGGCGTGGGCGTCGGCGCAGGAGCCGGAGCCGGAGCGGAGGTCGTGGTCGGCGACAGCACGGTGACCCAGCTGATCGCCTTGCTGCTGCTCGAGCCCGCAGTGGCGGTCTTGGCGGCGTGGAAACCCTGGTCGGCCTCATCGTCACCGATGACGGCGGTGATACGACCGCCGCCCGATCCGACGGACGTCGTTCGCTCGGTCACCGACCACGGCGTCTTCCACGTGGAACCGCTGCTCGTTCGAATGGCCCAGGAGCTCACGACGACCGAGTCGTCGGCGCCGATCGATGTCGGCGCGGTCGCGAGCTTCGCCGACGAACCGGTCATCGTCGACGCGAACGCCGCCTTCGGGGCGGTCGCGTTGGAGTATGCGACCAGTGTCATCGCCGTCTTGCTGCGACGGCCGAGTGTGGTCGACACCGTCTGACCGCCGGTCGACGAGGTCGCGGTGCGGGTGTACAGCGACGACGTCATCTGCGCCGTTCGGCCGTCGCTGCCGTCGCGGGCGGTGCCGAGACGGGTCCACCCGGACGGCGTCTGGATCGACGTGTTGGTGTTGGTGGTGACGACCAGCACGAGTTGGTCGCCGCTGCGAACAGCGGACGGCACGCGGACCGATGGTGTCTTCACGTTGGTGTTGCTGGAGTTCGCTGCTCGGAACGACGGTGCTGCTGCCTCGGCGACCGAGGGAAGCGACGTCTGGAGAGCGAACGTGGCCAGGAGGAGGGACAGGACGACGAGGAGTGATTTCTTCTGGTGCATGGCGGTGCTGGGGACTTTTCGGTTGGGGATGGGCGGGAGATCGGGGGGCCTGCCGCCACGGTGGGCGGACGACCTGGATCAGGCGGACGACCTGGATCAGGTGGTGTGTCGGGCGGTGGTCAGGGTGCTTTGTTGGTGCTGGTGCTGTTGAAGTAGGACTGGTTGGCGAGTTGGCGGAAGGCGTTGCCGAATGCTTTGCCCTTGGTGTTGGTGTTGTCGATTCGGGCGTTGACCTTGTCGACGCTGTTCCAGTAGACGAACGCCTTGATCATGGGGAAGTCCTTCATGAGTTGTTCGGCGTTGCCGCTGACGATCGAGGCGGGGTCGCTGTTGGAGATGGTGTCGACGCCCCATTCGCACAGCATGAGGGGTTTGCCCGGTGCTTTGTCGGTGGCCCATTCGTAGTAGCCGGGCCAGTTGAGGTTGGGCTTGACGCGGTTGACGATGTCGGCGAGGTCGTCTTGCCGGTTGTCCTTGGCGTAGGGGTCGTAGCACATCCAGTCGACGTAGGCGTCGCCGGGGTAGAGGCCGTCGAGGTAGTCGCGCCAGCCGTAGTAGCCCATCGGGTTCCAGACGTAGACGGCGTTGTTCACGCCGAGTGATTTCAGTTCGTCGACGACGTGGCGGTACATGGCTTTGTAGTCGGCGACGGTCATGCCCGACGATGACGAGGTCTTCACCTGGTCTTCGGGCTCGTGGTAGATGTTCAAGAAGACCTTGTGGGGGTATTTCTTGAGGCCGTTGGCCATGGTGGCGATCTGGTTGTCGGCGGCGCCGTTGGCGACTTGTCGCCAGGTGGTGTTGCCGGCGGGTTTCCAGTTGTAGAGCAGGAGGCTGCGTTGTTTGCCGGGGCGTTCGGCGACGGCGATCTCGCTGTTGGTCGGGAACGACTGGTTGCCGTTCTTGTAGAAGTGCAAGATGTCGGGGACGTTCTGGGCGACGTTTTCGTATTCGGCGAGGCCCTTGGACCAGTTGTAGTTGCCGTCGCGGGACGGGATCGAGGTCCCGAACCAGGCGCCGCAGGACGGCACGAGCTTCGACGAGACGGTGCAACCCGACGACGGAGGCGTCGGATCCGGAGTCGGCGTGGGCGTCGGCGCAGGAGCCGGAGCCGGAGCCGGTGTCGGCGGCAACACGGGCGCTTCGGGGGCGGTCGGCGCCACCGTGTCCGCCGTGAAGTAGCCGAACTGGTCGAACACGAAGTGGGAATAGGTGGACGAGTGGACGCTCACACCGGCGTCGCCCACGCGGCTGACCGCCAGGTTCGCGATGACCGACTCGGTGGTGCTGTTGACCATCGAGGTGCGCGGCACCTGCGTGCCGTTGGCGAACAGCGAGCCGAACCCGGGGCCGGACGGTTCGACCATGGTCAGGGAACCGACGGCGACGCCGCCGTCGACGGAGAACGAGCGGGATTCGTCGGCACCCATGGCGAACGTGTCGCGGGTGTCGAGGCGCCGCTCGGGCATCATCGGCACGAACAGACCCTCGTCGGAGTCCTCGCCGTACGGGCCGGTGAAGAAGCCGATGACATCGACGATCAAGTTGCCGCCGTGGGAGGAGAAGACCTTCAGCGACTTGTTCGACAGCGGGACGATCGCGGTCGTCGCCCGGGTCGCGTCGGCGGTCGGCAGGTTGACGGTCGAGGTGGCCGGGACACGGCCCTCGGCCCATGCGGTGAAGTATCCCGGATTGTTGGGCCCGGTGCCGGTGAGCGTCACCATTGCCGCGGTTGCGTTCTTGGTGACGACCGGCAGGTCGACGGTGCGGGTCTCCCCGGCGGAGAACGACGTGGTGTTCCTCGAATCCATGGCCCGGTACGGCTCCACCGCACGGAACCGACCCGAACGTGACGTCTGTCGGGGGACGAATGCGCCGGTGACGTCGATGATGATGTCGACATCGGTCAGCGTGTACACGTCGAGCGACCCGTCGGCAGACAGCGGCACGATCGCTCCCGTGGAGAACGTGCTCGAGTGCGTGTAGTTGAGGTTCGACGAATCGGGCCGCGACTCGCCGGCCGGGTAGGTCAGCGCGAACCCGGGCGCCGTGGCGTTGGTGGCCACCATCGTGATGGCGACCGCACTGACGTCGGCGGGGACACCGTTCACCCCGGCGACCTTGACGCGGAAGGTCCGGTCGTCGATCTGCCGGAAGCCTTCGCCGGTCCGGGTGTCGGCGGCGCGATAGGGATCGACCTGCACGAACGCGGAGGTCGAGAACGTGATGCCGGAAGCGGTGGGCGTCGTGTTGCCGACGACCAGCGAACCGCCGAGCATCGCCGCAGCGATACCGACACCGAGGACGTGGTGGCGGAGCCGACCACGACCGAGCAGGCGGGTTGACCGACGCGCTCCGGAAGCGGTGCGATCTCTCATGTGAATCCTCCCAGGAAGAACTCGCCTGCATCGGGCAGGGAGTGGGTTTCTCGAACACGGCCCCGCCCGGGCCGTGAGCAAGTATGCGGGTCGTTCATGTCAGTTAGATGTCAATTGTGTTCTGATCGTAACAATCTCGGCGATCGGAGGCGGTGATCCCTGCTCAGGACGAGTCGGGGCCGCTCGATGACCGATGAGGATTCATCGGACGGTCGTGCCCACAACTTGAATCCGGGGAGACCGACACCGTCGGCGATGCGCCGGTGCCGCATGATGTCGCTGTGCGTCGAGACGCCGAGCGTCGGGATCGTGGTCATCAAGATGTCGACCATATGACAAATCGACGGTCCGTCGTAACAATGCCGCGACATCTCCGCCGCAGCGGCCGTTCCGTCGACCCGTCCGTCGTTCCGCGAACGGCCCCGAAAGGCGACGATTCCGCCGGCGTCGCCCGCCCATGGCCGGTGGGCGGATCGGCCTGGCGATACACTCGGCGCGCTGTGAGCGAAACTCGATCGAACGTCCGCTCTGGCCCGGGTACCGAGCCACAGCCCGACCTCCTGCCGGCCCTGGTGCGCCAATGGTTCGTCATCGCGCTCGCTGCGGTGATCGGCATGCTCGCCGCCATGGTCTACTCGTCGTCGCAGCCGGTCGTGTACGAGGCGCGTTCGACGCTGTTGCTCATCGCCGCGGGCGACGAATACGCACCGGGTGGCGGCCGCGAACGCACACTGGACGTCGACACCTGGTCCACGGTCGCGCGATCGACCGAACTCCTGTCCGAGGTCGCGAACGAACTGGAGTTGAGTCTCCCCGACGTCCGCCGTCGCTCGACCGCCACCGCGAGCCCGACCGGCGACGTCTTGATCCTGACCTTCGAGGCCGGCGACGAGGCGAACGCCGTGATCGGCGCCGACGTCTACAGCTCGAAGTTCCTGCAGGCCCGGCAAACGACCGTGAACGCCGTCAACGTCGAAGCCCGCCGCCAGCTCGAGCAGCTCGCCGCCGACATCGTCGGACAGATCGACGGCTTCGCCGAGGCGATCGATGCCGAAGAGCGTTTGGGTGAGGCGGCGTCGGACAGCCGTCTCACCGTGCTGATCAACGCACAGCAGCGAGCGACCGAGCGGCTGTCCGACGTCGAATCCGAGATCGCCCAGATCGACATCGACGAGGTCACGGGTCGTGTGCTCATCGATCCGTCGACAGCGGTGGACCGGGCCGGGCTCGGACGATCGCTGATCGTCCTGTCAGGACTGCTCTTCGGTCTGCTGCTCGGAATCGTCATCGCTTTGCTGCGAGACCGATACGACGATCGGTACGGGAGCGCGGTGGCGCCGGAGCAAGCCGGCATTCGCGAACTCGCACGTGTCGCGTACGCCGATCCGCTCCAGCGCACCACCCGTGTCGACCTGCGCGCGTACGAGCGACTCGCGACGAAGTTGGCTCTGGCGCCCGGTGCGGAGACCTCGGTCGGACGATCCGTGCTGTTGCTGCCCGTCGAGAGTCGCACGGTGCCGCCCTACGCGTCCGTCGGTGTCGCGAGCGCGCTCGAGGCCAGCGGATCCACCGGGACCGTGTCGGTCGGGGTCTGGTCGTACGGTGGGGACGAGGAACGGTCCGGTGCCCATTGGGACGCTGCTCGCCGGGCGCTCGACCAGCTCGTCTCGAGCGTCGACCTCGCAGTGGTGCCCGCGGAGCCGATGGACGTCTCGTCGGCCGGCCTGAGCCTGTGCGGACTCGTCGACCGCGTCGTGTTGCTGATCTCCGACAACACCCCGGTCGCGTTGATCGAAGAGGCGCTCGACGACGTGAACAGCGTGGCCGCCTCCGGTGGCGACATCATCGTGCTCACCTCGGTCCGCCGGCGCTACCGCTGACCCGGCACCGAGCGCCCGCCCGGCCTCCCGGTCCGGCGGCCGATCACTCGGCGGGAACGACGACGCTCCATGCGATCGCCTTGCCGCCGTTCACGGCGCCGGACGCGGTGGCCCCGGGCCAGAGTCCGGTCGGAACGGCGGTGTCGCCGGCAGCTGCGGTGACGCGCCCGCCGCCCGAACCGACCGAGTGTCGGCGGTCGACGACGTTCTCCGGAAGCACCCAGCCGGTGTTGCCGCCGGTCTTGTCGACCCAGTAGCTGACGACGAGTGAGCCGTCGGCATCGACCGCGACGGTCGGCGTCGTGAGCGACGACGACGATCCGGTCTCGATCGCACCGGCGAAGGACGAGATCGGGCCCGCCTGGGCATAGCCGAGCAGGATCAGCGAGGACTTCGCTGCGCCATCGAGATCGATGGTCACCGTGGAGCCGGCATCGGTGGCACCGGCGGTACGGGTGTAGACGAAGGACCGGATGTCGGGCTTGCCGTCCTCGGCGCTGCCGAGCAATGTCCAGCCGGCGGGCGTCACGGCCGTGGCCGCACGGTTGAACGTCGCGAAGAGGACGAGCTGGTCGCCGGCCTCGATCGAGTTCGGAACGGTGAGTGTCGGCGCCGGCGAGTTGACGTTGACGCCGGCGCTGTCACGGAACATCACGGACGATTCGCTCACGGTCACCTCGAGCGGGTAGGTCGCCGATGCGCCTCCGTCGTCGGTCACCGTCAGCGATGTGCTGTACGTGCCCGGCGTGAGGTAGACGTGGGTCGTCTGGGCGCCGACAGCGCCCGATCCATCGCCGAAGTCCCAGTCGTACTCGACGATCGTGCCGTCGGGGTCGACGCTGGTCGAGCCGTCGAAGTCACAGCTGAGGGCGTTGCAGGCCGCGGTGGCCGCCGCGACCGGTGCAGCGTTGCCTTCGGAGGGGGCGAGGACGATCGTCCAGGCGATGCCCTTCGACCCGGTGGCGCCGGACGTGGCCGTCGCTCCTGGCCAGGTGCCCGCGGAGACCGTGGAGTCCCCCGCGGCAGCGGTGACGCGCCCGCCGCCGGAACCGACCACGGATGACCGTTCGGCCACCGAGGGGGGCAGCGTCCAACCGGTGTTGCCGCCGGTCTTGTCGACCCAGTAGCTGACGACCGCCGAGCCGTCGGCGCCCACGGTGACACTCGGCGATTGGAGCTGGTCGGAACTCGCACCGGTCGTGGCGGAGGTCGCGGCGAGCACCGGCGCCGCCTTCTGGTAGGCGAGCACGATCGATGCCGACTTGCTCCGAGCGCCGAGCTGCGACGTGATGGTCGCGCCGGCGCTGGTCTCGTCGGCGGTCGTCGTGAAGACCCACGAGGTGAGGTCGGGCTGGCCGTCCTGTTCGGTCGCGACGAGCGTCCACCCTGTCGGTCCGGTCACCGTGGTGGAGCGGTTCACCGAGAGGATGTACACGAGCTGGTCGCCGACGACGACGTCGTTGGGGATCGTGACGCTCGGGGCCGGGGTGTTGGCGTACGCCTCGTTGGCCGCACGGAAGCCGACCGACGCCGTGGCGTCGAACACGTCGACCGACGTGGTCGCCAGGCCGGTGGCCCCTTCGTCGTCGGTGACGGTCAACGTGACCTCGTAGGTGCCGGCGACCGAGTAGGTGTGCTGCGCCTCGGCGCCGGTAGAGGTGGCGCCGTCGCCGAAGGACCAGGCGTAGTCGACGATCACGCCGTCGGGATCGATCGAACCGGTCCCGTCGAACGTGCAGTCGAGCCGGGTGCAGACGACCGAGGCGTCCGCGGTCGGGGAGACGTTCGGCGGGTCGGTCACGGTGGAGCCCGACTGGATCACATCCGTTCCGCCGCGGTCGTCGGTGACCGTCAGCGTCACGTCGTAGGTGCCGCCTGCGGCGTAGCTGTGCTCGACGGTCTCGCCGGTTGCGACGTTGCCGTCACCGAAGTCCCAGTCGAAGTCGACGATCGTGCCGTCGGTGTCGAACGACGTCGAGCCGTCGAACGTGCAGGTGTTCTCGGAGCACGCCGCGGTGAACGCTGCCGTCGGGAGCTGGTTCGGTTGGGCGTCGGTGGTCCGGAACAGGGCCCGGCTCCGCCAGTCGATGGACGTGTCGGCAACCTGGACCGCGCCGCTGACGGCTCCGTTCGAATAGGCGATCTTCATCAGAGCGCCGGTGCTCGCATCGGCGAACCACAGGTGCCCCTGGCCGATGAACATGCCGCGGACCCGAGCAGGCGACAGAGCTGCGATGTCGCCGCCGGCGACCTCTCGGGTTGCGGAGATGGTGGCGCTCTCGGCGAGGAACTCGCGGGTGTACAGCGAGTTCTCTCCGGCGAGCGTGTAGAAGATCCCGGAGGTGTCCGGGTCGTAGAAGACCCCGGTCATGGTCGGCATCTCGTTCATGATGTCGTTCGACCACGTGTCGATCACGGCGCCGTGGTCGATCGTGCCCCCGTCGACGCTGTGACGGAGGATCGCGCCGTCGGCGCGAAGCGTGTACAGGTCGTCGTCGGCCATGAACGCACCGCGCACGGTGTGCCAGGGTGCGGTGCCCGGCGACGTCGAGACGCCGGTCGGTGGGTTCGCACCGTCGAACGTGAGCTGTGTCACCTGGTCTTGCTCGCCGAAGGTGCCGCCCGTCGGCACGTCGGTACGGATGATCTCGATGGCGTTCACCAGCGGATTGTCGGCCCCCGCGTGACGGAAGCGAATGTCGACCGTGCCGTCGCTCACGATGTCGAACGACTGCATGGCGCCGACATCGTGGCCGTACACGTTGGTGAGGTCGAGGTCGTCGATGACGTTGACGCCGTCGAGGTCGACGTCGAACACGCGCTCACCCGAGCCATTGGTGCATCGGCACCGATTCGCCAGGTAGAGACGGACCTGGATCGGCGTGCCGGCCGTGACCGGGAACTCCCACTCCATCTCGTCGCCGTTGGAACCGTCCCAGCGCTCGTGGACGTAGATGCCCGACGGCGGGCGGTCGAGGTCGCTGTTCGGAACCGAGCTGTGGTTGGACGGCGCCGGCAGCGACGACGGCGCCGTTGCGATCGAGCTGCCCGAGTTGCGGTAGGGGGAGAACGAGCTCGTGTCGGCTTCCCACACGGGGCCGTCGTCCACGGATGCGAGCTCGGGGCCGCCGGCGTTCACGCGGTACAGCACGCTCGGGTCGTCGGTGCCGGTCGTCCCGCTCGTCAGGCCGAGCTGGAAGATGTCGTTGGGGAGATCGCCGATGTCGCTTCGCTGCACCGAGGTGCCGCCGGCCCACGGGAAGAAGGCGAGCTTCATGCGGAGTTCGTTGTTCCAACGGTCGGTGTCGCTGCCGGCCCAGATCCCCTGCTCGGTGACGTGGTAGTCGAACAGGCCGACGCCGCGGTCGCGGCCCGGGTCCCATGAGTACGGCAGCCCGGTGATGACATCGAGTGCAGCCATGCCTTCCCTGGCGACGCCACCGGCGCCGTGACGGTCGGCGGCGTAGGGGTTGTCGACCCACCGCATGTGGCCGCCGACGTAGGCGACGCCGTCGTGGATCTCGACCGCGTAGCTGGTGTCGCCGCCGGTGTAGTTGACCCAGTCGGGCTCGACGTCGGCGGTCTCGACGTCGATCGGCAGCCGCGAGATCGTGTCGCACGAGGTGTCGGGCCGATAGGCGCCGGTGGTGGTGACCACCGCGTAGTCGCCGGTCGGCGCGATGTCGAGGTCGCGGAGGAAGCTGTCGAACACCGGGTGGCACTCGGAGGTGAAGAAGTCGGTGTGCCACGGTGTGACCGTCGCGGGCTCCTGCGTCAGGTCGAGGAGTGCGATCTGCTCGCGCGGCTGGCCGTCGATGCTGGTGAAGTTGCCGATCACCATCAGGCGGGTGTCGTCCGGGGTCGTCTCCAGCTTGATGACCTTGGTGAGACCGCCGTTGTGCTGTCCGAGCACCGAGCTGTCGATGTGGTCGGTGACGTTGCCGGTGGTCGCGTCGACGGACGCGAGAT